>JAYZAR010000063.1:0-10230 GCA_036339635.1 Planctomycetota bacterium
CCCCAGTTACCTGTCTCACCCGTGCCAAAATCCCACCAGAAACGCCACCCATAAGGGCAGAATGAGGGATGATACGGCCGAAATTTCGCAGGACCGATCCATAAATCATAATCAAGTGTCGGTGGCACGGAGACGGTTTCCCTAGGCACCTTAGGCATCCCACGATCACCGCCAACCCAACAATGGACTTCTTGCACGTTACCAATCGCGCCACTCTGAATAAGCTCGACCACGCGATGCATATTATCCATCGCGTGCCGCTGTGCACCCAGCTGGGTAGCCAATCCCTTCTCCTTCGCAAGGTCCGTCAGGGTTCGTGTTTCCCAAACGTTATGGGCAAGCGGCTTTTCAAGATAAACATGCAACCCCAACTGCATCGCCGCCAACGCAGGATGAAAGTGGGCGTGATCAGGGGTACTAATCGCGACACCATCTAAATCTTTCCCAACGCGATCCAGCATGCGTCGGAAATCGGTGAATCTCTTGACCCCGGGATATCGCTTGAAAGAATCCGCGGCCCGCTTTTCGTCAACATCCACGAAGGCCACCAGGTTTTCACCTGCCAACCCTCGAACATTCGCTGACCCACGTCCACCAACACCAATGCATGCGATATTAAGTTTTTCATTCGAGTTTTGTGCTGCAGAAAGGCGTCTGGACACTCCACCGTGCACAAAGCCAACGCAAGAAAGGGCAGAAGCGCGGAGGATCGTTCGACGTTCAAGCTGAATTGACATGTTGCACTCACGAACACTGAAATGAGGATAGATGTTAACAGAGTTGAAAAGCTTGATTTGTGACGCTTTTGGACATTCACTGGCGTGATCACTTAACAATAATTCCGAAGCAATCAGGATCGCAAAAGTCGCTGGGATGGAAACGCATGGTGCCAAGCCTTGAAGCACTGGGCTTCACCACTTTTCAGCGCTCCGCTAATGCAGCGTCACCTATTCGGCGACTTCAAGCAAGCAACATTCTAACTTATTTCCAAATGGCCCTGCACGCGTAGCTCCCGAACCGATCTCCCAGCGACAAGTCGACCTCCACACCTCATCGATCTGCAAAAAGTAGAAGAGGCACTGCCATATAAATCCCTCACCAATGGCATGCACACCGAATTTCATCAGCATCGCATAGTGAAACTCTCTGAATCCAACAATTCGCATGTCTGGTTGAATTGGATGAACTTCAAGCCGTGTAAAGCCTCGCTCTGTCACGTGGAACAGATACATACAGATTTGATCGATTACCATTGTGGCATTTTTTCAACACGATCAAGTGATCCTGCACGAACAAACCGAATCGTCGATTCAATTGGCCAATTCCCCGAAGCTGCAAGGTTTCATTGTTCCGAGTTTTTTGACTGTTGAACTTTCTGTCATAGGGTTGGAGTGGAAGTGAGCGGACCGGTGTTCGGTCCGCTGCCGTTACATCGAGGTTCGAGAATTCGAATTTAGCTGGAACGGTCAGCCTTGCTCCCAAGACAAAGGCAAACCATTCGAGAGGGTGGGACGCAAAGCTACGGATCCTCAGGCGAGAGGTGATCATTTGGTCACATGTCGTGAATAGGATTGCCTAGCTACCTAGGGATCTTCGTGGCGATTAGTCGTCACGAATTGCCAAGGCGTGTCAGGCGAAAGTCGGAAACGAGGCTGCCCCAGTTCGGGTCTGGTTCACTTCGAGTCAGATCTCTATTCGTCGTCGCATACCGTGACCGGTATGCATCTCACTCGCGAGGAGAGAGACATGAAGGATTTCGCTAACAGCATCGTAAATTTCCTGAAGGAAGAAGATGGCCCGACCGCTGTCGAGTACGCCGTGATGCTTGCTCTGATCGTAGTCGTTTGTCTGGCTGCCGTCGGTACTATCGGCACTAACGCGAACGCTAAGTTCGAAGCTGTCGGTGCCGCGATCGCAACTAACTAGATGATTGCCACTGAATTCAGTGGCAATCGACGAGATTCTCGACGCAGTTCGGCACGGGCCCCGAACGGGACCCGGGCCGCCGCGTTGGGACTCACTCTGAATCTTCCAAACATCACGTCTTGCATTCCAGTGGGAGAGGCCTCGGATGAACTATCCATTGCTTCCAGCCGATAGTGCTGCCTACGCATGGCAAATCTCTTGCTGTCTTGTGACGTTGTTGTTTGCGATGTTCAGCTGGATGATCGGGCCACGCTGATCGACTACCGCCACAGCCAAGCGGGCAATAACTCACAAAATAATCACGGGTAAAAGAATCTCATGTCAGCCATACTCAGCATTGTTACCGAAAATTGGATCGTCTGGTTCGTCACGTTCGTGCTAGTTGTTGCTGCCATCATTGACGGAGCGATTTTGAAGGTTCCCAACTGGCTGACGTTTCCGTTCATCACATGCGGCTGGATTCACTGGGCGATGCAGGACGGCTGGAGCGGGCTGGGATGGAGCCTGATGGGGACCTTCGTGGGAATGATGCTTTTGCTGGTATTGCGAAACGTTGGTGGCATGGGCGCTGGCGACGTGAAACTGCTTGCCGGCGTTGGTGCTTGGATGGGAACAATGGTGACGCTGTGGGCATTCGCAGCAACCGCTCTGGTGGGTGGAATCATGGCAGCCTTTATGATCTTGAAAAGCGGTCAATGGCAGAAGCACTTCGCAATGGCGCACCAAATTCTTCATGAGTGGAAAACGGTACGCGACCCACAGAAATTGGCTGAAATTGCTCGCGAGCGCAAACCGAATATGTACCTCCTTCCCTACGGTATTCCGATGGCGATTGGATCAATTGCCTACTTCGCACTTGCTGGCATGCTGATCTGACCCAACTCGTCAGGCAAACAACCGTGTCGGCGTCGCACGGGGCTCCGATCGAGATCGAAAACCCTCGTCACGCGAAGAAGCCCTGTCAAAACAGGAAAAACACGTCAAGTTGCACGATCAGGTCGGCGATAGGCGACAAGCGTTGCGGGTTACAGCAATACCATGCCTTGATCCGAAAAAACCTGTGAGTTGGCGTACCACGATGTTACTCCCTGTCCGCCCATTGGATTTCTTAAATGCAGCCTTCTTACGAGGCGTAAATCGCGATGCGAAATAAATCACTCTACCTATTAGTGGCGTGCGTCTGCGGAACGATCGCAGCGATCGCTGCGAGCCAGTGGCTGAACGCCCAAGCAAACTTAGGTGGGACAGGGAAGACAAAAGAGATCTACGTTTCGACAAGCAGGATCGAGGTAGGCGAAAAGATCACCCCTGAAAGAATCCAGCGTGAACAATGGCCGGCAGATATCGTGCCGGAAGGTGCGACGGGAGATCTTGCAGCTTTAGAAAATAAGTACGCGAAGCAGTACGTGTCGAAGGGTGAGCCTATCATTCTGGACAAGCTGATGGAGGAGAACTTCAGCACAATTCCGAAAGGTTACAAAGTTGTATCGATGAAAGCGTCCGATGTTCCTATTGCAAACTTGATCCAACCGGGGGATCGCGTCGATGTGTTCGGCTATTTTACCCGGAGCGAACTCATCCCGAACAGCATGACCAAAGCCGTTCTGATGGGCATCAAAGTTTACGCACTAGACGGTGATACGGAGCGCAAAATTGGCGAAGACCGCCCCAAATCGTTCCGTAACATCGAGCTATTGATACACGAAAAGGATGCTGAGGCATGGGTGTATGCTAACGAACTTGGCAATATCTTCCTGAATATGGGGAGTAGCTCAGATTACAGCAACGCCGACGGCTCCAACGAGGCAGGTCAAGAGTTCTTGGCATGGCTGGAAGATCACCGCAATGAACAGAACGATTTCCACGTCCAGCAGGATCTAGCTCAACCACTCGCACCAATTCAGACTGAAGCACCGCAACGAGAAGCGGAGCCCGTCGCGAAAAAACCAGGATTCATGATGCTCAAGATGGGCGAAAATGGGATTATGAAATACTGGGTCACACCCGGCGAAGTACCCGTTTTGATGGAGGAGGCAGGAGAAACCGGGGAATCGGAATCCAGTACCAGCGATCATTCGGGCGGTGGAATGTCGCCAATGAATTCAGGAGCCGGTGATTTCGAATTCCTAAACAACGAATTCAGTCCGTTTTTTGAATCGAACCGGTCCCCGTCCGTGAGAGACTAACTATCACTCCGGAAAACCTGGTTGAGAGCTGGTCTTTAAGATTCGTTTATCCTTAATTGAACCGTTACCCCATGGACCCTGATCGGCCGCCGAGCATTTGGCGGCCCATCGATTCGAATGGACTCGAATCGGTCCCGCAAGGATGCCTACGAAATGGAAACGACTCGACTAATTGCACGCTTGGCGGCCACGCTTCTATTGGCCGTCACACTCGCCGCGACGTCTACCAATATCGCTTCAGCGCAGTCGAATCCGGTCCAACAAGCATCCGTTGGTGCTACGGTTAATCACAATATTTCCCAATCGGTCGAGCGTTTGGAAATGTTGGTCAAGAGCAGCCGAATCCTCACCCTTGGAGCTAGAATCCCGAAGTTCCAGGTTCACAATGAAGAAGTTTTGGGCGTGACCCCGATCGCCCAAAATCAGATTCAGATCTTCGCAAAAACACCTGGAACGACACAATTGAACCTTTGGGACACCGATGAGAAACTCTACACCGTCAACGTGACTGTGATGGCGGATGCTCGAGAGGTTGAGGGAATTTTAAGTTCACAACTGCCTTTTGCTTCACTGAAAGTGATGCCGATCAATAACAGCGCGATTGTGACTGGAACGGTTACCAGTGTTGATGACGTCGACCGCGCGGTCGCAATCGTGGAGCAGTTTTACGGCACGGTCGTTAATAATATCAAAGTCGTTGGTGTTCAGCAGGTCTTGCTGCACACGCGGATCATGGAAGTCTCCCGAACGAAACTCCGTGACCTCGGAATCGATTGGGGAACTTTCACCGGCAACTCCTTTTTCTACAGCGCACCCGGGCGATTGCTAGACGCATCCAGTGGGTCGATCACCGGAGCTTCGGCCACCGCCGAAGGTGTGTTATCGGCTACCAACAACGTACTGTCAGGCTCAGGTAATTTCACCGCTTTGATTGCAGCCTTAAGAAAGCAAGACTTGATCAAGTTCTTGGCTGAGCCAACAGTGATTGCGACGCACGGACGCCCCGCGAGATTCAATGTCGGTGGACGCGTCCCCTACATCGTGCCAACGTGCAATGGTTCGATCTCTGTTCAATACGAGGAATATGGAACAGGGATTGACTTTCTACCATTTGTTGTTGGTCCTGGTCGCATTCGCCTTGAAGTGCGGCCGGAAGTCACCGAACCGGATGATTCACGAGGCATCACGGCAGCTGGTATTCAAGTTACAGCCTTCAGTCAGCGATACGTCGAAACGGCCGTGGAACTGCAGGCTGGCCAAACGTTCGCGATCGCCGGCCTGCTCCAAAGTCGCACCGAGGCAGTGTCGCAATCGACACCAATTCTCGGAGAAATCCCTTACCTCGGTGCGATGTTCCGCCGGGTAAAAGAGAAACGGAATGACATTGAATTGCTAATCACGGTCACGCCGGAATTGGTCGACGCAATGGATCCACAACAAGTCCCGATGGGTGGACCAGGCCTCAACTCAACCTCGCCGAGCGACTGCGAACTCTACGTCAAAGGGCACATCGAAGTGCCAAACATGCTGGGCAACAACGAACACTGCACAGTCGAAGGAGACGGCTTTAGCACTCTGCCTGGTCAGCCGATTGGACCTCCGGGTAGTGGCCAGGTGCGAACAACACCAATTATCCCTACGCCTGAAGGGGTCGTCGTCGGCGAAGGTGTAACGATTAGCGCACCGGCACAATAATCGACGGTCACAGAATCGTGACGATTCCAAGATAGAACGTATCGGATAACTTTCATCATGAGCAACGTACTACGAATCGCTTTAGTCGATCCCAACGACGGAACACGAGAGCCCCTCAAAGCGATGCTGTTGGGGATGGGTACGGTATGGCTCGAGGCTGATTGTTCGCGGTATGAGTTTTTTCCGGATGTGATCCAGCAAACGGGACCCGATGTAGGCGTGATCGCTTTAGATAGTGACCCAGACAAAGCGACTAGCCTCATTCAGCAACTATCAAACGATTCCCCTGACACCGCTATTCTGGCTGCGAGTGAAAACACTGATGGACAACTGATACTGAAAACCATTCGAGCAGGTGCAAGAGAGTTTCTGACGCTACCGGTATCCAATGAGGATCTGTCGGACGCCTTGCAACGGGTGAGTCAGCAAAAATTCGGATCATCTGATGGAGGAGTTCGCTCTTGCGAGGTGATTTGCATCGCTGGTGCTACAGGCGGTGTGGGAACAACCAGCACTGCAGTGAATCTCGGTTGTGTCTTGGCTGCTGACCCCGAGAACAGCGTCGCGCTACTAGATATTGATCTTGCTTTGGGTGACGCAGATGTCTTTTTGGATTCGATCCCAGATTATACCTTGGCCGATGTCGTTCAGAATGTTACCAGGCTAGACATTCAATTACTCAAGCGATCACTAACCAAACACAGCAGTGGCCTCTACTTACTGCCACGACCGGTCGAACTGCACGACACAGCAACGATTACCGAAGAGAGTATCCGAAAAGTAATTAGTCTTCTAAAAGCCTCTTTCACGCACCTGATCATTGATCTCTCCAAGACCTATAGCCAAGTTGACATGGTTGCGATTGAAAGTTCGAATCGGGTATTGCTGGTAACACAACTCGATCTGCCGTGTTTGAGAAACGTGGTTCGCCTGTTAATGAGTTTTGAGGAAATCGAAGGTCTCGAAAACAAGGTCGAAATCCTGGTCAATCGGGCAGGGCTTGAATCTGGGCAAATCAGCCTTAAGAAGGCCGAGGAAACGCTTGGGCGAAACGTCTACGCTTTACTCCCCAATGATTATCGCACCATGGTTGAGGTACGCAACAACGGCGTACCTCTGATTATCCAAGCTCCCAGGGCAAACATCACACAGGCCATTCGAGATTTGGCCGAGAAGATATCGGGCGGTCCAGAAGAGAAAGACCAAGACGGTGCTGCCGCAAGCAAATCAACGGAAAGCAAGTGGAAGAAGTTTTGGCCCGGCGCCAAGGCGTGACGCGCGCCAAGGCGTGACGTGCGCCAGAGCATGAGCTACGGAAACACACGACGCGGGCCAAAGCGTGTCAGACCGATAACGACTTCAAGACCCAATCTCCATTTGGCTTCATTCCATCGCGGCAATCAATCTGTAGATTCAATCCAGTGGAGGAGCGTTCTTACCATCACACCGGTCGCTCCGGCATCACGATGCGATTTTGGACTTTCCGCAAATGCAGGACCGGCGATATCAAGATGCAGCCACGGCACGTCACCAACAAAATTCTCTAGGAACTTGGCAGCCGTAATCGCGCCTCCCCAGCGACCCTCACCGACATTCTTGATGTCGGCTACCTTGCTCTTCACTTTCTCATCGTAGAGCTCGAACATTGGCAATTGCCAAACCGGCTCGCCTTGTACGTCCGCTGCCTGCCGAACAGCATCACACAAGGGTTGATCATTGGTCATCATTCCGACCACGTCGGTACCTAAGGCGACCATGCAAGCTCCAGTCAAGGTTGCCAAATCGACGATCGCCTGGGGTTCGCACTGGACAGCGACATCTAATGTGTCCGCCAGTACGACACGGCCCTCAGCATCTGTATTGAGAATCTCGATCGTCTTACCGCTGCGAGTCTCAATCACATCCCCGAGCTTGTAACTGTCACCGCTCACCATATTTTCAGCCAAGCCACAAAGGCCTATCAAATTTTTCCGGAGACCCAATTTGGCGGCGGCAAGCATGACCCCCACAACCGTTGCAGCACCGGCCATGTCGCATTTCATATCCACCATTGCATCACTGGGCTTTAGCGACAAGCCGCCGCTGTCAAACGTGACGCCTTTACCAACTAACGCTAAAGGAGCCTCATTGCCTCCACCTGGGTAACGCATAATTACCAACCGCGGTGGTTTGCTGGACCCAGCTCCCACGGCCAAAATGGAACGACAACCTTCCGCCTCAAGCTTTTTTTCATCCCAAACTTCAATTTGCAGCTCTGTTCCAGCAGCCAACTCTTCCACCCGCTCCGCAAAGCTGGCTGGGTAGACCATCGCAGGCGGCTCATTGACTAGTCGTCGTGTTTGATTGATTGCCTGCCCGATCACCGCGCCGCGCTCAATCACTGCTTGGCCGATGCCACTAAAATCAATCGACGCGGGCACTTCGATCGGTGGATCCGTTTGGTAGAGGGCCTGAACCTCGCAAGCGGACACAGCACCAGCGACAATCTGTTCTTGAAATTCTTCGGGAAAAGATTCGGCAAGCGAGACAATCACACGATCACGCTTTCGATCGACGAGTTGTCGGATTGCAGACGCCGATAACTCGAATGCGTCCGACCGCGTCACGGGTTTGTTTCCCAAACCGACCACCAGAATCATCACAGGCCCATCAGAAACCGGTGAAGCCAGCAACGACAATTCACCTTGCTTACCACGCAGCTGACCCAATTCGAACAATCGCGATATCCATTTACCGGTCAATCCGTCGATGGCCAAGAGCGTGGGAGTGAATTCCCCACTTTCGGTCAAACCGACGACCAAGACATCCGCATTCTCGGCGACAGGATTGGCAACGGGACGAAACACGGGAATCTCAAACGGGGTACTTTCCAGCATTGGACTGTATCTTCAGAGGATGGGATGGACGTGGGGTTAGTCTAGGCCCACCGGGACGGTTATCCTAGCCGCCAAAGTATCCAACCCAATCAAGATCCCAGAGACTAAATGTGAAGCATCGCAGCACTCGAGACGTGGTTGACGACCTGCGTTCCGCGGGGCGGTTGATCGAGATCGACGATCCTGTCGAGCCCGCGTTGGAGATCGGTGAGATTCAGCGCAGAGTCTACGCCAACGGCGGTCCAGCCCTGCTATTCAAGAACCTGCAGGGATCTCGATTCCATGCCGTGTCTAACATGTTTGGCACGCTCGAGCAGGCTCGCTATCTGTTTCGGGACACACTTGAATCGGTCCGCCGACTCATCGAAGTCAAAATTGATCCTGCGGCATTACCGCGACGGCCACTGCGATATGCTGCTACCCCGCTAACGGCCTTGCGAATGCTTCCCCGTAAGACGAAACGCGGGCTAGTTCAGTCGCAGCAATGCCAATTGAGTGATCTGCCAATGATCCAAAGCTGGCCAGGTGACGGTGGCCCCTTTGTCACATTACCGCAGGTGCTCAGCGAGGATCCAAGTGCGCCAGGCAACCTCATGCGGGTGAATCTTGGAATGTATCGGATTCAATTGGCGGGCAACGACTACCAGCAAGATCGCGAAGTCGGTCTGCATTATCAAATCCACCGTGGAATTGGCGTGCACCATCGGACTGCCCTAGATCGAGGTGAACCCCTTCGAGTTGTGATCACTGTTGGAGGCTCACCGGCAATGACTTTAGCAGCCGTCATGCCACTGCCCGAGGGCCTGACCGAACTCACATTTGCCGGCGCTTTGGCGGGACGTCGCATCCGAATGATCCGAGGCAATCATGCCCCTGTCTACGCTGATGCTGATTTTGCAATCGTCGGGACGATTGATCCAAAACAGACAAAGCCGGAAGGACCGTTTGGCGACCACCTTGGCTACTACAGCCTCGCGCACCCGTTTCCTTTTATGAAAGTTGAGAAAGTCTGGCACCGCGACAACGCAGTCTGGCCTTTCACCGTTGTTGGACGACCACCGCAGGAAGACACGACTTTTGGACAACTGATCCACGACCTGACCGACCCTATTATTCCCTCGGTGATCCCTGGGGTTAAATCGGTGCATGCAGTTGATGCGGCAGGAGTCCACCCTTTACTGCTGGCAATTGGCAGTGAGCGATACATGCCCTACTTGGAAGAGCCAGAGCCACAAGAACTCTTGACGCAGGCCAACGCGATCCTGGGGAATGGGCAATTGTCACTCGCGAAGTATCTATGGATCACCGACGATCCAGATGGTCAACTTGATATCCACAACATCGAATCATTTTTGCGTCATCTACTGCAACGGACGGACTGGCGTCGAGATGTTCACTTCCAGACCCGCACAACCATCGACACTCTTGATTACAGCGGTGCCGGTTTGAACAAGGGGTCAAAGGTAGTCATCGCGGCACGGGGCAAGGCGAAACGAGAACTTCTGACTGAACTCCCAAATGATCTTTCCTTACCTGATTCTTGGTCA
>JAYZAR010000064.1:0-10253 GCA_036339635.1 Planctomycetota bacterium
GCTGCAGAGATCGGCAGCGTGTATTTTCTCTGATATGCTTCAAAAATCAGCGGAATGTCTTCCGCGGGTCGGTGATCGCTTTCTCCGGTCGCATACTTTACACGGAGTATTTTCGCGACTGCTGCCAAATCACGACTTCAGCAGCATCAGCTGGTTTCGCTGGCGATTGAATTCCAGGTTTGCTGCAGAATCGATCTTAGTGACTCCTCACTGGAATCTGCGATCAATGCCAGCGGGCCACGCAGCGGTAGAAACCGCAAGCGTGTATCTGAGGATTCAATCAAGTTTTGGCGTTTACCTTCGTGTTGGGGGGAATTATTTCGCGGTGATACTAAAATAGGCAGGTCGCGAAATTACTCAGAGAGATCGGATTTGCCGAGAGCCCCACGCCCTAGGTTTCCAGCAGCCAGTTTTTTTTTCTATGTTAATCGGGGATTCCCTGCGATCTGCGTTGTGACTGGCTGATTCAGGTTTGCTGTGCGGCTACACAAACCCGGGAAATGGGAAATGGTGCTTCGCGTTCGTTGGCGATTTTCTGTTTTCGATCTGAGAAGTAGCCAGCGGCGATGATTCGAGCTGTTTGGTGAGGTAATAGAGGCGGCCGAAAGTGTTATCCGTTGAAAATTTAGTCACTCAAACAGAAAGCGGGCCGGACCAAGTCTGCGAGGTTCTGGGGAGCCTGCGATTGCAGCAATCGCGGAGCAGTTTTTCACAATTTCGTTACCGTCAGCCAACGGCAACTTATCGAACCACGCGACCAATCAAGGCGGGGGATGAACCCACCCCAAACAGGGCGGGTCCGGCAGAGTTGCCGAGCCGAACCGAGTTAGCTAGAGAAACCAAGCGAATGACAACAAGTTCAGTCCGTTGCGGCTTGCAAAAAAGCTTCGTATCTATCGTGAGCCTCCTCATCGTGCTGGCGTCGACTGTTTGTGCCCGTGGCCAGTCAGCTAACGAAATAGCAGCTAACCAAACGCCCGCCAGTCGGGTGGCAGCGGCTGAGCGACTGTTTACCCTCCGCGTCTTACCGCTTCTGCGTGAGAAGTGTCTCGGGTGCCATGGTGGAGATCCTGATGATTTGCGTGGTGATTACGATTTGCTGACGCGAGAGAGCATGTTGCGTGGTGGTGAATCGGAGGAGCCATCGTTGGTTCCGGGCGAGCCGGATAAAAGCTCGCTTTACTTGGCAGTGCTTTGGGACGGTTTGGAAATGCCCCCCAAGGAGAGCGACCGTCTGAACGAGCGACAGACGGGTTGGATTCGTCAATGGATCGAAGCGGGCGCGCCGTGGCCGGATGAGAAGCGACAGCAGCAGATTCAGCGAGCCGAATGGGCTGTGCCGGAGAATGAAGATGGAGTGATTGTCACGACGAGTGCTGGAGCATCCGATGATTGGACTTATCGACGTTACTCGCCAGAGGATTTGTGGGCGTTTCGCCCTGTCGAAAAACCAGCGGTCCCGGAGATCGCAGACCATCCGGTGGATGCATTTGTCAAGCAACGTTTAGATCAAGTTGGACTTGTGGCTGCCGGTCAAGCGGATCCCCGCAGCTTGATACGCCGTGCGACTTACGATTTGACCGGCTTGCCACCGACGCCAAGGGAAGTCACCGAGTTTCGTCGCGCCTTTGAGCAAGATCGCGAGGCGGCGTGGGAATCGCTGCTTCAGCGTTTACTTGAAAGTCCACATTATGGCGAACGTTGGGCGCAGCATTGGTTGGACGTCGTCCGGTATGCCGATACCGCCGGTTTTTCAAACGACTATGAGCTCTCTAATTTGTGGCGTTACCGCGACTACGTGATTCGGTCATTCAATCAAGACAAACCGTTTAACGAATTTGCAATCGAGCAAATCGCCGGTGATGAGTGGCGTCCCGACGATCCCGAGGCGAGGATTGCCACGGGTATGTTGCGGCTGGGGCCGTGGGGTACGGCGATGATTCCGAAAGAAGAGGCACGTCAGATGTATTTGGACGACTTGGTGCACAACATTGGCCAAGCGTTTCTGTCGATGCCGATGCGATGTTGTAAGTGTCACGATCACAAGTTCGACCCGATTCCGACTCGGGACTACTATCGGCTTTACGCTGCTTTGGCGACCACGCAGCCTGCGGAGATCGATTGCAAGTTCTTGCCCGAGGAAAACCGTGCCGAGTTTGCTGACAGTCGAGAGCGTGCCGAAGAGTTGTTGGAGTACGCCAAGGCGAAGTTAAAAGAGGTGAATGACAAACAGGAAGCGGCGGCATTAGCGTGGTACGAGGCACGGGGTCTTCGTTATAAGAACGAAAAGCAGCGGCGGAATGAGCCCGAAGATTCAAAGCCACCTCGTCACGTCGGGCTGAGTCCGGAAGACCAAGGACGCAAAAAAGTCCGTGAGCAAGATGTATGGATTTGGGAACGCCGTCTGAATCGTTATAAGCCGATGGTCCAATCGGTCTACAGTGGTCAGATGCCAAAGTTCCTTAATTCTCGCAACCTGCGGATGCCTGAGATTGACGAGCAGTGGCGGCCGGAAACATTCATTCTCGTCGGTGGTGCGTTGCAAGCGAAAGGTGATTTGGTCCAGCCCGGCGTATTGAGTGCCACAGGGGTTTCAGCGTCGCCTAACGAGCAGACTTATCTGATCACCGATGGTCTGCGTGGTCGCAGATTAGCTTTAGCAAAGTGGATCACAGATGACGCAAACCCGTTGACAGCACGCTCGATCGTTAACCGTGTTTGGCAGTACCACTTCAAGGTGGGGCTGGTCAAAACCGCAAACAATTTTGGCGTCAAAGGGAGCAAGCCGACTCACCCAGAGCTCTTGGATTGGTTGACAGCCGATTTCATCCAGAACGGTTGGAAAATAAAGCGTTTGCATCGGTTGATTATGTCGAGCGAGACCTACCAGCGTTCCAGCCAGGCGATTGATGTCGAGAAACAAGCGACCGTTGATCCAAACAACGATTGGCTCGCGTCGTTCCGTCCTCGGCGACTCACTGCAGAGGAGTTACGTGACACAGCGCTGGCAGTCAGTGGTGAGTTAAATCGCGAGCGGGGTGGCTTGCCGGCCATGCCGGAAATCAACATCGAAGTTGCACTGCAGCCCCGCATGATTCAGTTTTCGATCGCACCGGCTTACCAGCCCTCGCCGACACCGCAACGTCGGAATCGGCGGACCATCTATACCTACCGTGTTCGGGGTCAGGCAAACCCGATGCTTGAGGTCATGAATCTACCGAACCCGAACGAATCCTGCGAACTGCGAGATTCCGCCGCGGTGACCCCTCAGGCGTTCACGCTGATGAATAGCGAGTCGATGACCGACCGCTCGATCGCATTTGCGTCCCGTGTGCAACGTGAGCGTCCCGGCGATACGCAGGCTTGGATCAAGCGTGCAGTTCATTTGGCTTACGGGCGACCAGCAACCAAAGTCGAACAAAATCAATTGCATGCCTATCTAAAGTCGATGCAGGCCTACCACGCTGGACATGATCCGAAGCCGCGTGCATATCCCACCGAAATTACTCGCTCGTTGGTCGAGGAGTTTACAGGAGAGCCATTCGAGTTTGTCGAGAAATTGAATGTCTATGAAGACTATGTGGCAGACTCCAAGCCTTGGACAGTTGATGCTGATCAACGTGCGCTCGCCGATGTCTGTTTGTTGTTGCTCAATTCAAATGAGTTGATTTATCTGTACTGATTCAGCTTCAGATTGGAGACAAACTCTGTGGTCGTCCGAGTCGCAGTCGTCGTTGCAGCACGACATTGAATCTACTTGAATCGAAGCATCGAGATCCAAGCTAAGTCGAACAAAATGAAGATCGGTCCCCCTCAACAAGAAGCGATTGGGGCCCGGTTGAGGGGAAATTGTAACTGGGTTCCAAATTCAAGAATAAAGCGGCGTAGTGAACCTCTGGGAGTAAGTTAAAGATGAGTATTCAAAGACGTGAATTCCTGTACGGACTTGGTTCCTCACTTGGTGCGTTAGCGTTGACGGATTTGCAGGCGATGGAGGGCGGTAAAAAGAACCCGCTTGCCCCGAAGCCACCCATGGTTCCCGCCAAGGCCAAAGCCGTCATCATGTTGTTCATGGAGGGCGGGCCATCCCAAGCTGATACCTTTGACCCGAAGCCAGATCTGAATGCCCTGCATTTGAAAGAGTCGACACGAACCAAGGGATTGGCGACGGGCAAACGCTTCTTTGTTGGCAGTCCTTTCAAATCCCGCCAGGTCGGCAACCATGGTATCGATATGTCCGAGCCATGGCAGTTTTTGGCGGATCCGGAAGTCGCCGATGAACTTTGCGTCTATCGGGGCTGCCAGGCTGAATCGTTGAACCATCCCGAAGCGCTTCTTCAGTTGAATACTGGCAGTCGCTTGGGTGGTGACCCTGGGCTGGGAGCCTGGGTTACCTATGGGCTTGGGAGTGAGAATCAAAACTTGCCCGGCTACGTTGTGATGACTGAGTTGGCGTTGCCTCAAGCAGGGCCTGCGAATTGGTCCAATGGTTTTTTACCGGCTCATTTCCAAGGGACGCGATTGCGGAGTGTCGGATCGCCGATTCTTGATCTGAAGCCGCCGGCGTTCAAAACCCGACAGCATCAGCGGCAAGCGTTGGATCAGTTGGCGAAGTTGAATGCAAAACATGCTGAAATGCACCCAGAGCACGCCGAGTTAGCGTCGCGTATGGAATCTTATGAACTAGCGTTCCGAATGCAGATGGAAGTGCCGGGCATTGTTGATATCGATTCAGAGCCCCAGGCTTTGCAGGATGCTTATGGATTGAATCGTAAGGAAACCGCGTCGTTCGGTCGCCAATGTTTGATGGCGCGGCGGTTGGTCGAAAAAGGCGTGCGGTTCGTCCAGATCTTCTCCGGTGGTTGGGATAGTCACGATTACCTTGAACGCGGTCATTCATCAAGAATCGCCAGCGTGGATCAGCCGATTGCGGCGCTGATCAAAGACTTGAAGTCGCGTGGTCTTCTCGATAGCACACTCGTCGTGTGGACTGGGGAATTTGGTCGCATGCCCGATAATAACTATCGTGGTGGTGTGACCGCGTTGGGAAGAGGGCACAACGCGGATGCGATGAACATGTGGTTTGCCGGTGGCGGTACCAAGCCGGGAATCGTTGGGGCCACCGATGAAATCGCCGCGGAAGCGGTTGAGGTAGTTCATCCGATTCGAGACGTGCATGTGACATTGTTGAAACTGCTCGGTTTGGATGACAACAAACTCACCTATCTTCACGGCGGGCGTTTCAAGCAGCTTTCTCAGTTTGGCGGCGAAGTCATTCAGGAATTGATCGCTTGACCTTCGTCGGGCACAGCTCAAGTTTCGTCCGTTGGCTTGACCCAGATGTTTCGATATCGCACTGGGTTGCCGTGGTCTTGCAAGTAGATCGGTCCCTGGCTGGGATTTTCTTTCACCGGAGCAGCAGTTGTGGTACGTGGTAGTTCGACATCTTTATGCACGAGTACCCCATTGAGTTTGACTGTCAATTTCGCATTGCTTGTTTTCTTACCGGCGTCATCGTAGCGGGCTGCGGTAAAATCCACATCGTAGGTTTGCCATGCTAGCGGTGGCAGGCACATATTCAGGTCAGGATCTCGGATCGAATAGATACCGCCTGTTTCGTTTTGTTTTCCCTTCAATCCGAACGAATCTAGCATCTGTGTTTCGTAACGACCCTGGTGATAAAGACCGCTGTTGCCTCGACCTTGTCCGCGTGCTTTGGGCATGTAGGGCAGGCGGAATTCCAAGTGCATCGAATAGTCACCGAAGGTATCACTGCTGGTGCAGCCCTGGATCAACAACCCATCGTCAGACATTCGTGTGCCAGGCTTCCAATGGGCATCTAGTGTTGGCTGTGTTCCATCGAACAGTACGACGGCTCCAGAGGGTGGCTTGGCCCCCAGCGTTGGGCTGCGTCGCTCAACACGATGATTGAGATCGATTTTTTCCTTCAACGCGGCGGCATCAAGGTCGACCCGTTCAACCGCTTCTCCGTTCCAACCGTCACCTGGCAGTCCACCAGGATAAAAGACTGCTTGGAAGTTTCCGTCACCCATCGCAATCACTTGGATACCACGCGATTCATCCTTGTACTCACCTTGCAACGAAAAATCCGGGTCCTTCTTTGCTTCCGCAGGTGACACGTACACCTGAGCTTGTGTGGTAGCAGAGAATCCAACCAGAACGGACAGAAGAACGAGGTTTCGCAGCATCAGAACACCATGGAATACGGAACATTAGAAGCCGAGATTATAACCAGAATGTTCCGTCCAGTGGTGTGGTTCGCCTCCCGGGTGTCTTCCATCGGGTTTTGGGCAGGACGTTTGAGCGAGCGTTTTCGACCCTTGAATCGTAGCCTGGCATAGGGCCGTCGTGACTACCGTTCACGCCAGTCTGGAGTGCCTGTTCGTTTGGTCAATCAGGAGTTTCGATCGATGAGGCAAAGGGATCACTCGTCACGCAGTCACTCTCCACCCTCTATATTAGTCGCGTCGAAACTCCCACCAGGCAAGAAGCAACAATGAGCGAAATTGATCCGTCGTCCAAATCACGGCGTTATGGATTCAAAGCGAGCAATCGCCGCGAGGCGATCAGTAAGCTGATAGCGAAATATCCGTTGATTGAGGAGTTGTACGATGACGGTCCTAATCGAGACGGCAAGGGTGGTTGGGTCAACGCGATTAAGGATCAGCGCCAAGCCGTCTATCGCGTTCTTTTCTACATCGACCGCTTGCCCATGGCCGATGAGTACAGCGATTCTGAGCCTTATGAGGTTTTATACGGATCGGTTGTGGACTCGGACGTCCCCAACTTTCCTCGCGTGCTGTACACAACGACCGGGGGGGTGAATCTTGATCCTGCTGATATCCCCACTGAATCTTTTTCCGTCGCGGTGAAGACCAATTCGCTCGAGATTGTTCCCGTTACCTTCGGGCGGGATGTGCGAACGGACGCCTTGGTCGAAAGTGGCTACGCCTATATCTGTTTATACGATGCCGCGATGGACGCTCTGCGGATTTTGGATCTCAAGTTGTTCACCGAGGTCTACATGATCAAAGAACGACAAGAGGTTCAGGTACGTACCGAAGAGGAGATCGTGGTTGGCGATGCGACCTTTGTCCGTCCGTTCTTTTTAAAATACCGATTGAAAAAGTCGTCTGAACTATCGGATGACGCGAAGGATGCTGCGGCGAAAATGCTGGACGGGGATTGAAAAGGATGGAGGATGGCAAGCGAGCAGGCGGTTTGTGGCGAAACCTGGGGCGAGATTTCTCAATCAGCAAATTGCATTTACCGATTCGTATTACTTGGATGCCTCGCGGTGGAATCCGATGGAACCATGGCCGTGATCACCTTCAGGAGTGTTTCATGAATTCGATGTTTCTAAGGGCCCCACTCTGCTGGCTGCATCTTCTGCTGGCTCATCTGCTGTTAACACTGTCCTGTTCGGCCGCCCACCCGCGTGAAGCATACTGGGGTAACTGGGCGATGGTGATGCCAGATGGGTCGGCCGGTTGGCTGACACTTTCGGCGGTGGAGGGGAAGCCTCAAGGAGAGTTGTGGACTGTTGGGGCAGCGAAAAAATTGATGGACGTCGGGTTCGAGGCCGATCAACTGGTTTTCCAACGCCGGTGTCGGGTGGGAAAGCCTCTTTATCACGGTGGGCCGCGCACCGGATCGCGGATTGCATCTCGGCATGTTGCCACGGTTCATGGCGACACGATCAAAATCGTGATGAGTTGGCCACGAACGAGTGGCGAGCAGGCATCCGGTGGCGAGCTGGAGCAAATCATCTTTGAAGGGAAGCGACTGCCGCCGCTTCCCGATCGACCCGACCTCGGCAAGGTTCAGTTTGGTGACCCGCTTGAACTCTTTAATGGTCGGAATTTGGATGGCTGGCGACTGACCAATGAGAGTCAAGTCAATGGTTGGAAAGTAATCGATGGGGTGCTTGCGAATACGACTCCGAAATTAGATTTTCAGCCCTATTCACGGTACGGCAACCTTCGTACCGACCGAGTATTTACCGATTTTAATTTGAAGCTCGAGTTCAACGTGCCACCGGGCGGTAACAGCGGCGTTTATCTGCGCGGTATGTATGAAGCTCAGGTGGTTGATCGCGATAGTCGTATGCAAGGGATTCAGGGGGTCGGCGCGATTTTTGGACGAATCCCACCCAGTCAAAATGCGGGTAAGCCGGGTGGTCAATGGCAGCAGTACGACATCACGTTAGTCGATCGTCACGTGACTGTGATTCTGAATGGCAAGTGTGTGGTGGACAATCAGCCGCTTGTTGGTTGCACCAACGGCGCATTATTCGCGGATGAAACAATCCCAGGACCGCTCTACCTGCAAGGTGACCACACTGCGGTGAAGTATCGGAACAGTGTGCTGCGACCGGTGGTGAACTAATGAGCTTGGGCGGGGATGCGTGCAGCGGCCGACTGCGACGCAGTGATGAGTTCACTTGGTCGCGAAAGCTTTGGCTTGGCAGCTTTGTGCTGTTCTGGTCGTTGCCGGCGTTTTTATCGCATGCAGATTCGCCCAATATTCTGTACGTGGTTGCGGATGACCTTGGCTACAGCGATCTCGGTTGTTTCGGCGGCGAGATTGAAACACCTGTTCTTGATGCTTTGGCTGCCGGTGGTGTCCGGCTCACCCAGTTTTACAACGCTGGCCGCTGTTGCCCCTCGCGCGCTGCGATCTTGACTGGTCAGTATCCGCATCGTGTCGGTCTTGGGCACATGACCACCAACGACTTGGGGCATCCTGGCTTTCGCGGTGTGGTTTCTGATGACGCACAGACCATTGCCCAGGCATTAAGTGCAGTGAACTACCGCTCCTTTATCGCGGGCAAATGGCATCTCGGTACTGCTGATCCCACCAGGCATGGGTTTGAGGAGTTTTATGGAACGTTGGTGAGTGCCAAGCGTTTCTTTGATCCGGATCACTTCACCCGCTTGCCTGCCGATCGCGAGCCCCGGCAATATCCAGCTGAGGCTTTTTATGCGACTGACGCGGTGACCGATCACGCGATCGACTTTGTGCGTCTGGCCGGTCAGACTCCTGATCGCCCATGGTTCTTATACCTTGCATATAACGCTCCACACTTTCCGCTGCACGCGCCACGGGCTGAAATTGCGAAGTATGCCGAACGTTACCATCAAGGCTGGGACCGTGTGCGTGAACAGCGGCTTGATCGCATGAAACAGTTGGGGATTGTGCCTGAGACGACCCAACTCAGTCCACGCTCGGCGTGGCGGAACTACGGCGAAACCAAAACGGGCGTCAATCCAGCGTGGGCGACTTTATCCATGGACCGGCAGGTTGATCTCGCGCGCCGGATGGCGATTTACGCCGGAATGGTCGACCGGATGGATCAGCAGCTTGGAAGGTTGTTCGAGGCAATGCGAAAGCAGCACCAATGGGAAAACACCTTGATCGTGTTCACCTCGGATAATGGGGCTTGCTTCGAATGGGATCCCCTGGGGTTTGACGGGCGCTCAAGCAACCAGAATGTTCTGCACCGCGCTGAGCAAATCGATCAGATGGGTGGCCCGGGAACCTTTCACAGTGTGGGTTCGGGCTGGGCCAATGCATCCAATACACCGTGGCGGCTCTACAAGCATTTCAATCACGAGGGAGGCATTGCTTCCCCGGGAATCGTACATTGGCCGGCGAAACTGCATCGACTGGCTGGGACGATTCATCATCATCCCGCACATGTCATTGATCTCTTTCCCGCAGCACTCGCAGTCACGGGTGCAGCTTATTCGGGGAAGATTGCTTTGCCAGGCTTTGATTTGATCTCCCAACTGATCGATCGGACTCGCGAGTCGGAGGCGATTTTTGAAGAGCGTTTTTTGTTTTTTGAGCATCAGGGCAACCGAGCCGTGCGGCAAGGGAAGTGGAAGCTTGTTGCTTTGGATGATCAGCCTTGGGAGCTTTACGATTTTTCGGTCGATCGCATTGAATCAAACGATCTCGCGGAGTCCAGGCCAGAGGTCGTTCGTTCACTAACCAACGCTTGGGAAAAATGGGCGGCAGAGAACCAAGTCACTCCCCTGCCCCGCGATCTTCGTGTGCCCTATCTGAAACCTGATCTGTGATAAACGCATGGAATTTGCCTGCCGGTTTGAAACGCAGCGATTTACCCGTTCGTCATATTTTCACACCGTCAACTTTTCTTTCCATCGTAGGCGCTGCAAACCGAATCGAATGAGCTTTGCGATCCGGATAAAAGAAAATTTGCTGAT
>JAYZAR010000065.1:0-31887 GCA_036339635.1 Planctomycetota bacterium
AGAAAAAACGCCGCTGGTTCTCTACCCTGCCAATCATTTGCCTTGTGTTCGAAATGGTGTTGCAGATGTGTCTCGCGAGCAGATCAAGCCGTTGCCGTGGCTGTTCAGCGATTGCTCGTCCTGTTTGCCGATTGTCGGTCAGTTCGGCAATTCAGTAGGGATCAATTGCACGGCACCGTCTGGTGCATTTGCCATCGTCTATCCTGCACGAATGTAACGATGTTAATCGATGCAGTTCGTCGTCATTTGCAGATCGGTAAAGGAGCCGCATTCGTGATTTCGCTGCGATGCTGAGTGTTCCAACTTGCTGCACTGACGGCGAAACTCGGTCGCGTAGTGCTCGTAGATTGCATCTCTAACGCGTGGCCACTCTGCCGCTTCGGTGATTCGTTTCATTCGTTTGACGGCATGCCCGATCAGTCGAAAACCTTCCGATCGTAATTCCTCGGGTACATTCTGGGAGCTCGATAGCTTGACTCGCATCAGTACCTGGGATTCTTTGATCGGTGCGGTGGGTGGTTCAGCGGCCTTAATGAGAAATGGTGTGATCGCAAGTCCGATGATCAAAGTGATCCCTGCCATCTATGACCGCTTCTTCGTCTGCCCATTCTCGTGCGATGATGATGGTCGTTTCTCAGGTTCTTGTGAGCCGTTTCCGCGTATGGGGCCGGTGCCTGCTGCGTGATTCGCTTGGTGCATGTGACATTTAGATTCTTACCCAATCTTTTAACCGAGCGTGTTCGAAGATCATTTCATGCTGGACTTGTAAATCCTGCCCCATTCCAGCTTCGGTCGCTCGCTCGAACATGGCAATTGCAATCGCGACATCGACGTAAGCCAACCCGACTGCGTTGAAGTAAATCCGCTCATCATCGGATTCGCGACTTGGTTTGCGGCCGGCGATCAGATCGACCAAATTGCCATGAATGTCTTGGTCTGTCAGTTCGCCGTCCTTGTACATACGGCTGAGCGTCTGGGTGCGATGTTTGACGGTGTCCCAGTCGTCACAAACGATTTTGTCGCATCGTTTTGCTACACCGTAGTCATCCTCCCAGCCGCCGACGTGGCTGTAGAAGGCGCCGGGCTTGACCCATTCTGCTTTTAAGAGTGGTGCTTGAGCGCTCGTCGCAGTCACAATGATGTCAGCGTCGGAGGTCGCTTGGCCAAGGTCACCGGAAGTCATTTCAAACTTCATCTCAGGCAGAATCGCTCGCATTTCGCTCTCAAAGCGGCGCTCTTCCCCGGCTTCTTTTGCGGCCACGCGACAAATTTCCAACGAGGGAACGGCGGTCTTCATCGCGATTAGGTGCATTTTGGCCTGTTCGCCTGCGCCGATGAAGCCGATCGATTTGCTGTCAGACCTCGCCAGATATTTTGCTGCGACCGCGCCCATTGTGCCCACACGAATGTTGCTGCACAGCGTTCCCTCCATAAAAGCGATTGGGAACCCATGTTCGATTTCGGACAAGATGATAACGGCTGACAGATTTTGAATACCGTGGCGAATCGGATTCGGCGGAAACACGGAAACCCACTTCACGCCGCAGATTTTCCGAGACTTGAAAGTTGCTGGCAGGCAATTGATCCGTTCCTGCGTTTCGTCGTTAAAGATCTGGACGATTTTTTCGGGAAATAACACATCACCCTGATCAAATGCGTGAATTGCACTCTCTGCGGCTTCCATGGCCATGCCAACATCTAGGCAGCCGGCGCCGAGCAGGTCTTCTTGGGAGAAATAGCGGCAGTGAATTTCATGCGCAGACATCGGGAATTCCCCGGGAGACTCAAGAGCGGACCGTAATTTAATCGCGGTCAATTGTAGAACAGCACATTACGTGCCAAGATTGGTACGGGACGAAAGTGATGCAGACTGCCATGAACGCGCGACGATCTGCACAATGGGCGCGCGGAATCGCCCATCCCGTAGCGTCTATCCGCACAACCCACCGTCGCTTGGTGCGGGATCGATTTGGGGACTGTTCAGCAGCCCAATTACGAAATTAGTTTCCCATAAGTGGAACCAGTAACCCAGTCACGAAACCAGTTTTCCAGTTGTGATACCAGATTCACGACTGGTTTCCTTGGGGATGTTGTGGCACGCACGTTGGGTAGATGCATCGGTCGGGCAACATCAACGACGATTGCAGTTTAGGCAGCGTCCGGAGAGTTGTTAGCAATTGGGAGTCGAATGATGAATGCGGTGCCGACACCGACAGTACTTTCCACCCGGATTCGACCCCGGTGTGAGTCGACGATCTCCTTGCAAGCGGCAAGCCCCAGGCCCGTTCCTCCCTTACCGGACTTATCCGGGCCATCCTTCGTCGAGTAAAAAGCATCGAAGATGTGGGGCAGCGTTTCTTGAGGAATTCCACTGCCGTTGTCGCGGACGGTGAGGTCGATGAGCGAAGCATCGCTGCCGGAATTGACACGAATCAAAATATCGCCGCCTTCGGGCATCGATTGGCGAGCATTGATCAACAGGTTCAGTAGCACGCGTTGAATTTGGTTTCCACTGGCGAGCACTTTGGGTGTCTCTGGATCAAGCTCTGTTTCGATGGAAACTTTGTATTGTCGCATTTCCCGTTCCAGCAACACGAGAGAATCTTTGACGATCTCAACCAAGTCGGTCGGTTCCATTGAGTCGCTGCGATTGCGGGCTTGGGCCAAGATGGTTCCAGTGATTTTGGAAGCCCGCTGAGAGGCATCCAGAATCTTGTTGAGCGCTTTGTCGCGACTCGCATCATCGCGATTACGCAGTCCTAGCTTTGCGTAATTGATGATTGTCATCAGTACATTGTTGAACTCGTGTGTCGCGGTCCCTGTCAGTTCACCAAGGGCAGCTAGCGATTGCGTTTTTCGCAATTCAGACTTCAGATACAGCAATTGAGTTTCCTGATCCGATAACGGCCTCTGTTTAGATGGCTGCGCCTGCATATCGATCCTAGATGAGAAGCTTGAGGTGGTTGCCGACTGGTGGCGAATCTGTTCGCGGCTGGCGGGGCGATTACGGTGGAAATGAAATACCCCAAGAGCATCACACTGCCAAATCAAGCGACCGCCAGTATTCGATCGCGACTGCACAAACTCTGCTGTGATCTATCGTCGAAACCGTTGGATTTGCTATAGGCTTTACGAGTGGCCCGGTACAGATTGCCAAGCCGCCGCCGTTTCGCTCTCGTGATGGATTTCAACGAAAGGTGATTGAGATGAGTATCAATGTTGTCGAGCGATTGAAGGAGCAGATTTGCCGTGCGGAGACCCTTGGATTGGCGGTCCGAATGGAAATGTTGGCTGATCAGCGGGCCACCTGGTGCGAAATCGCCGGTGTCCCCACTTTGTTCGTCGATCTCTCCCAAACCGCTGCGGAGCAGCTAAAGCAGGTGGAAGAGACACTCGATGCTTTTTCGCAGGCGTCAGGCCACTCCCCCGGTGGGTCCCAGGTGCCCGGTGGATCCCAGGGCCCTGGTCGATCTCGGCCTCAAGCTCGGGAACTCGCTCGATTACAGGAATCAGCAGGCCAGCGTCGGGTAGCGTGAAACATAAAACTGGGATCAGGCAGTTTTTTTTAGATAAACCGGCTTCGCCCGCGGTCTACCTCTACTTGCGCCCCCGTACCGCGATGACAATGGACGGCACGCTATTTTTGTTGGGTTTGCGATCGTGCGGCCCAGGATAGCGACCGGTTCTGCTTCTCGCCGTCTTTATCGCATGAAACTTTCTGCCGCTTCAAAATTTTGCCATCGGTTTGGCACTGGCCTCAAGGCGGGTGTCGATATTGTGCGTGCTCTTGAAAGCGAGGCCTCTCATTCGACTGGCCGGCAGAGTGATGCGATGAAGAGGCTAGTTCAGGGGGTACGACAGGGGGAACAGCTTTGTGATGTGATGAAACGGGACAAGTTTTTCCCGCCTGTGATGACATCCATGGTGCGCGTCGGTGAAGAAACCGGACGGCTGGAGCGGACGATGTTCATGCTTTCTAACCATTACCAGCATCTACTGGACTCACGTCGTATCTTTATTCGCTCGATTGCCTGGCCAATGCTGCAGTTGGTTGCAGCGATTGGCATTCTCTCACTGCTGATCTATTTGATGGGAATTTTAACCCCAGCTGGGGGTGGCGAGATGACCGATATTCTCGGATTCGGTTTACGAGGTGGCTCGGGTGTTTTGATCTTCTGGTTGTATGTGGGGGCCGCTTTTGGAGGGATTGCGCTCTTGGTCTGGGCGTACTTGCGAAATGTGGCGGGTGTTCAGAATCTGATGCCAATCATTTATGCGATCCCCAAACTCGGTGATTCAATCCAGACGATCACGATCTCTCGTTTCTGCTGGACGCTAGCGTTGGCACTGGATGCGGGATTGGATCCGATTCGCTCGATTCGCTTGGCTTTGGAAAGCACCGACAGTGATTACTACCGAGCTGGAGCCGACAAAGCGGAGTCAGCGATCAGAGGTGGGGCAACGTTATCTGGCACCTTGGAGGCCACCGAGTTATTTCCTCCTGACTTCATCGGGCGTGTGGAGATTTCGGAGCACTCGGGAACAGATGCCGAGTCCATGGAGTATTTGGCAAAAGAATATGACGAGCGGGCCAAGACTGCGCTACGCGTGCTTTCCGGCGTCGCGACGATCATTATTCGTGTGTCGGTGATCATCGTGTTTGTATTTTTGATCTTCCGTATCGCGATGACGTATATCAACGCGCTCAACGGGGCGATGGAACCGATTTAGCGAGACCGCTGTTATTCCGAGAGAGATTTGGGGTGGCTACCACTTTGATCGCTGGCCGATGATGGCAAGCAGCTAACAGTTGGGTGACGGGCGGATTCTTGTTTTACTGGGATGACCACACAACCTGATCGATCAACGAACGGTGGCGCTGACGAATGCTTTCACCTTGATTCTGGCGTTGGAAGTTGTAACGATTGGCAGGTGGGTCAGATGCCCTTTTGCAGGAGTGGCAGTGGTAGGCCTTCTGACCAAGATCCAACGCTTGGCCGCCAGCAGATAAGTGACGGACAGTGGCTCTCGGCTGGTCAGACCACTGTCTAAGAAGTTTGGGTGCTGAGTAAGGAAGGTTAGGTGCTGGTCTGGTTGACTAGTTCATTACCATTCGATGCGCCGCCCGGCGACTGCTGTTCAATCAACTCCTTGCTGGAAAGTGCAGCCATGCACCATTGTGATCACCATCATCTTCCAAGCCAGGGCTATGGTCGTGTGTTTGCATTAGGGGTTGGATTGAACCTTGGTTTTGTGATTGTTGAGGCCGCCTTTGGGTGGTGGGCTGATTCTTTAGCACTATTGGCCGACGCTGGACACAACCTGAGTGATGTGATGGGGCTGGTGACGGCGTGGATCGGCTATGCTTTAGCAAAATTGCCGCCTAGTTCGAGTCGAACATACGGATGGCGGGGGTCGACGATTCTCGCTGCGCTGTTTAATTCCCTCTTGGTATTCGTTGCGGTTGGCGCGGTGGCGTGGGTGGCGATTGGGCGTTTGAATGATCCAGCCTCGGTTGAGGCTCCCGTGGTCATCGTCGTAGCGTTGATTGGCGTGACCATCAATACTGCCACTGCTTTGTTATTTATGCGGGGAAGGCATACTGATTTGAACCTTCGGGGTGCCTATCTCCATATGGCAGCTGATGCTTTTCTGTCGCTTGGAGTCGTGATATCGGGGGGGGTCATCGCGTTGACTGCGTGGTTCTGGATCGATCCTGTTGCCAGCCTATTTATCGCGGCGGTGATTTTCGTCGGTACCTGGGGATTATTGAAAGAGTCGCTTCAGCTAGCGTTGCAGGGAGTTCCGCCATCGATTGCGATTGAGAAGGTTGATCACTACCTCCGAGAGTTGCCAGGCGTGACTGATGTTCATGACCTGCATGTGTGGGCAATGAGTACAACCGAAATCGCGATGACCGTCCATTTGGTGATTCCAGGAAAAAGCAATCACGACGTCATTTTGCGGCAAGCCAGTGACGAGATGTTGCATCGATTCAACATCGGTCATACGACGATTCAAATTGAACGATCACTCGAAGATGTCGACTGCGGTCAGCAAGCCGAGGGAACGCTCTGAGTGATTGACGGTAAGGCGTTTGGTAACCTTGAAAGAGATCGCCGCGTTTGTCGGCTGAAGCGCTTTATGAGAATTCATTGAAGGTCATTGGTGCGTGTCGTGAGATCTCTGCTCGAGCGAGCATCGAATCGAGGTCGACAATGCCGATCAGGCAACCAATCGAGTCGACAACGGGTATCTGGCGATTTTGCCTTCCCGTTCGCAGCAGTGCGATTTCTAGAGCGTCTTCTTCCCGCAAAGTGCCGATATTTGAACCAGTTCCGATTAGTTGTTTCGCGGTCGTCGATTGATTCATTCCCCCGGCAAGGGCTTTAGCCACATCACTTAATCGCAGCATGCCAATGACCTGGCCACTGGACTCGATGACCGGTAGTGCCGGTGAACTGTTTGCTTGCCAACACAGACGCATATCGTACAGGGGCCAATCTGCCGGAATCGATGCTTGGGTTCGTATCATGACTTGTCCCGCTGTGAGTCCTCGCACCGACTCAGTGATATCGACTTGTCTGGCTTCGGCGATCCCGGCATATCCGATGAAGAGGGCGATCAACACGGGGATTGGATTTGGGGGATTAGAGCTGAGCGCTAGGAAAGCCATCACGAATGCACATGCGAGGCCGACACGTGAAGCAATCATCGTTGCCTTTTGGTAATCCAGTCGCATGGCGAGCAGGCTGCGAAACACCCGCCCCCCATCCATCGGAAAGGCAGGAATCAGGTTAAAGGCAACCAGAAAGAAATTGACTATCAGCATCACCGTGATGAAACCGAGTAGGGAGGGCGTTAACAAAATTGTGATCATCGATTCGATCAGTGATTCATCCATCGGATAGCCCATGAATTCACCGACGCAGCCAGCCAAGCCATACAGAACCGTTTGATCTGTGAAGGCCCAGAGACTAGCCACGATCAGCCCCACAATGACAACGTTCACAGCTGGCCCCGCCAACGCGACCACCAATTCTTGCCAAGGAATTCGCGGCATCCGTCTCAGTCGGGCAACGCCACCGATCGGTAGTAGTGTGATATCGACGGTGCCGATTCCGAAATATCGCGCGGCCATTGCATGGCCGTATTCGTGCAGCGTCACGCACAGAAAGACACCAAGCAACTGAGCAATGGAAAAGGCCACCACGGCGGGCCCTCCCTCTCCCGAGGGCCCTCCCTCTCGCGAACTGATCGCCACGTAGGCAATCACCAGTGCCAATGACCAATGGACGTAGAGGCTGATCCCGAGGAATCGGCCAAGTTTCAGACGTCGATTTAACAGGCTTTCGGGCAACTCGTGTCTCCGTCACAATGTGACCCGCCGCAATCTGGCTGACGAGTAAAGCTTAGAAGCCAAGATTCTAAGAAAAATGACTTCCGAGATTCCTTGATCCTATCGAATTCCGGCCCGCAGACCGAGTGCCATTCCATGTTGCGACACAAACTCATTCATCCGCAGATTTCCGCGATCCTGGCTGCTGCAGGCCACCACAGTACCGTCCTGATCGCCGATGGAAACTACCCGGCAGCCAGCAAGCGGGGCCCGAGGGCAGAATTGATCAGCTTGAATCTGATGCCAGGCGTGCCAACCTGCGACCAAGTGCTTGAAGCCTTGTTGTCTGCTGTGCCGGTGGAGGCGATCCAGACGATGGAAACGGAAACCAGCGGACCTTATGCGCTTGAGGGCGATCCGCCTGTCTGGGATGATTATCGGAAAACGATTAAGGAAGCTCAGCTGGATGTCGATTTGCAGCCCGTCGATAAATGGAAATTCTATGAGGCCGTCAGCACTGCTGACCATGTTTTGACGATTCAGACGGCAGATCAGCAGCGTTACGCCAACATCTTATTGACCATCGGCGTTCGAATGGACTAGCCGCGCGGCGTCGCCCGCTCGAGCTTGGGATCATATTTGCTGCAGCTTTCATCCCGGATGATTTCCTGACCGGTACAAAGTGATTATGCGACGCCTGTCAGATTCTTCTCACAGGGAAGCTTAAAGTCTTGAAATTTCTTTCTTGTTGTGCAAGGCGTTTGCATTTCGAATCGCGTTTTATCCCCGCTATCTTTCATCGCTCATTTTTTCAACGGATCCAACCTCCAAGCGTTCCGTAATCATCGCGGCTTCTACTTGTGGGGCCAAGTTCCCCGAGAAAATGAGAAAAAGGCGTGCCGTGCAGACGCGACGTATCCATGGGATGACGAGCCTGTCGCCAGGATCACTCTCGGGCATTTGTGAACGTTGAAGGTGCGTCAATCGTTGGCGAGGTGTTTGGAGGTAGGAGGCGAATTTGCACCGGATCGATAGGGTCTACAGCTCGATTGGGCCACGGGTCAAGCGGTTGGATTAGGATTCGCTCGAAGATGCAGCCTGTGACAGATCCCCACAATCAGTCCTTGGAAAACAAGAATGATTCTCTTGATCAGGAGCGCGGTGCTTGGCTCGCCAATCTCACGTATCAGCATGCCAAACAGGATCAGGCCTTGAACTCCTGCAGTTGTGTAAACGATCAAGGTGCTAAACGAATTTGAGCGAAGCAATAGTCCGATCCAAAGTAATAATATCGGTGCATTCAACAGCAGCATCATGCCAGCTTGATAATCGATTCCACCGGAATTTAGGCAGAGGATTGTGAAGATTAGGTAGGCAATGGTTAACAAGGTAACCAGGGACATGCGTAAAAGACTTGTCCTATTTGTCGAACGGCGTGGGATGGGGTGTGACGTTGTTGTCGGTGGCGAGTACGGATTTTTTATCGCAAGGTTCATGGTGAGCTTTGCCGCAGGTGACCAATGAGCTTAGATCGGCATGCTTCCCAGTGTTTTTCGACGGATCGATGCGGGATTCGCGCAACGGGCCATCCGGCCCGCACCAATCGGCGTTGGGCTTCCAGAGTGGTCTCCCAATCTTTCGGCTCGCTGCGGTCGCAGATGACTGCGAGCAGCTTTTGTTTGTCAGCCAGAGCAACGTCAATCCGGGTGCCGGCGGCTTGGAAGCCCGTCCAGGACTGCAGTTCATTTGATTGCATCTCAGCCGAGATGGTTTGCTCCATAGCGCAATTGGTTTCGCTGAGGTTGTGGTTTGGTGACCATGGTTTTTCGGCGTGAATCAAAAATTCGCGGAGCAATCCGGCAGGTAACTCATCGGTTTTCATCGAAGTTACGACGAAAAGCTCCTTCCGGGCTCTTGTGATCACGACATTGAACAGGTTCGGTGACTCTAGAAATCGCAGTGAGGCAGGATGGGAATCATTATCGATCGAGGTCGACAAAATCACGACATCTTTTTCATCCCCCTGTAATGAATGAGCTGTTCCGACCACAACGGCATGTTTTGCAAGGACCTCCGCTGACAGATCCTGGATAAACCGGTCTTTCAGCGCATCTGCCTGATCCCGAAATGGACTTACGATTCCAACGCTATCCTGTCGGCCCGACGCAGTGAGCGATTTAAATATTTCGAGAACCCGTTCGATTTCGGCGGTGTTGATATTTGATTCGGGTTCTCGTTGACCATGAACAAGCTCGATCTGGATCGCAGTTTGTGGCTCCTTTGACGGCCGTTGAGTCATGATGTTCAGCGAACCGTCATAGAATTTTCGGTTTGAGAATTCGATGATTTGGGGATGTGAGCGAAAATGTTCATCGAGTCGAAAGAAATTCTTGGCGTCGACCATGTCGGATGCGGCATCATACAAGCTGCGACGATAGTGAAAACGCTGCTGCATGCTTGCTGGAATCTCATTCCGCACAAATGAGGCTTGCTCTCTGGCACGGCTAAGAAAGCAAACATGACACAACTGGTCTGGATCGCCGACAACGACAGCACGCCGACCGCGCATGAGGGCGACCGAAGCGAACGCGAGATCACATTGTGATGCCTCGTCGATGATCACCAGGTCGAACAATCCGGGTGTTGCGGGCAAGATTTCGCATAACGCACGACTTGTGCAGGCCCAAGCGGGAAACGCGTCGAGAAGCAATTCCGCGGTAAGTGATTCCTGGAGCCGGATTTTAATGTCTTCTTTGCGGCGTCGCAGTAGCAGCGACAAATCTCGCAACGCCGTTCGATTCTCGGGCTCAGAGATCAGTTTGTTGATGCTTGCTTGTCGCGTGAGTTTGAGTGATTCAATGACTGATTGGCGGATTTTTCGCTCGATCTTGATCAAGGATTCCCAGACTCGATCAGCTGGCGAGGCGGTGGGTAAAGATTGTTCGATGTCGTGCATTTCAACATTCAGCAAATGAAAGTCGAGCAGTGATTCTAGATCTTGGGAGGAAAACTCTGTGGTGCTTGGTAGTTTCAAAAGACGACTTGCACGGTAGGTCTTCCAGCGCGCCAGCCATCGTTGGATTGTCCCTGAGTTCTCATTGAATCGTGATTGCGCTCGCGGCAATAAACGTGCTGCTTTGCGGACATGCTGATCTGAAACCTCCATCACTGGGGTTCTCAGTTGGGGGCGCGAGCGATCACTGGACTGGTGTAGTTCACTCCACCGCTGTTCTGCTTCGATGACGCGTCGGAGTTCTTGCTCCAATCCTTGTGCCTGGTGAAGCAGTTCTCGTTGTCTTTGTTCGTGTTGTTCGATGCTGGCGTTAGGGATGGTGGAGTTGCCGCCCCGCGGTCCAGTTAATTTTGATATCTTTTTGGCAAGTTGGCGTTGGGCAGATCGACCACCAGATCGAGCGATTGCCAGTGGACCCGCTTTGGATTCGACTTGATCCGCCACAACCTCGACCGCTTTGTCCATTTGCGATGCTAGAAGTACCGTCTCGCCGCGCAATATCGCATCGAGAATGATTGCCGTGATTGTGTAGGACTTCCCTGTTCCCGGAGGTCCTGTCACGACCGTTAATGGAGCCTCGCGGGCACTGTCAACGATGGCTTCCTGAGAAGGCGAAAGTGGCAGCGGCTTCGCCTCACTGAGGGAATTTTCTTGTGGTTCGGCTCGTAAGGGCGTTTTTGCAGTGCTCGGGTCGAAGAGACCACCGAATGCTGTTCGCGAGAGAGGCATGTCGGTCATCGCACGAAGTTCACTAAGTGCGGACATCGTCCGTCCCGCTTTCGGTCCATAGAGAACTGCCGTGGCAGGCAGGATACGAAACGCATTCTCCTTGGGAATGCGTGGCAGATAGAAATCGACCATTTCAATTTGGTCGGCTTCTTTCGCGATTAATTTGCTTGAGAGTTTCGTGTGTTTTTCGGATCGAAGAGAGTTCGTAGTGTTCAGTCGAGTGCTGCCTGCTTTTGTTCGTCGTCGCTCGGGAAGTTGGCTGCTGACTGCGATTTCGGGAGCAATCAAACGGAATCGTTCCCAGAAGTCTGAAAACTCGGTCGCATCAATTGGGAAATCGGGCACGCACTCGGAGAGCTCTGATAATCGGTCCTGTAAATCGTCTGGATCGCCAGTCAGTAATTCACTCACCAAGCTGTAATTGACGGTAAATTCGATTTCCTCGGGGGTCAGTAATACCTCGTTGCCATCTTTGCGAAGTTCGACCGGGATTTCCAAAAGTGGAGCGAAGAATTGCTTCTCTTTTTGCTCTTCGTTGGATGGGAGGGTTCCCGCCAGAAAAAGACTACCGAGAACCAGTGACATTTCATCACCAGAAAGCGAGACCCGTTTTGCCAGGTCGATTGCATCTGCATCGAGCAGAGGCAGTGTTCCCTCTCGTCCAAGCTGTTCCTGTTCTGCTGCGGACAGAGGAAGCGTCGTAAGATCAGATTGCGCGGTGAGATTAATCGCACGTGTCCAGTCGGTTTGCGCAGCTAGACAATCGTGAAAATGCTGGGCCAGTTGCCAGTTGCGAATTTCGGGATGCTGACGGGGGTTAGTCACGTCCCCATCCTTAAGGGATCCGCATGGTCAGGCGAGTGTTTCCAATGTTTCATCTGAGGCTACCCTGAGGGTCTCGGTGGCGTTTTGTTTGAATGGCGTATTGAACGGATCGGACTCGCTTGTGATTTTAAAAAGCAGTCAGCTGGATTGAAGACTGAGTCCAAATCGAGCTAGCCAAGCCGTTTCCACAATTGTTCGAAGGAACGTCGGAACGCGCGGAGTAAGCCGCCCTCGCTCGTGACAATGAAATTCTCTTCATTGTTTACTGCTGCACTCCGTGTCCAATTATAGCTTCCAGTGAGCAAACGCTCGCGATCAAAGATGGCGTACTTGTGATGCATGTGGTATTCAGTTCGGTCCACTCGAACAGGAATCCCTTTTCGCTCAAGTTGGTCCACGTCAGAACCGACGTCAGCTGATTTATCGTTATCGGAGATGATTCGGATTGCGATATTGCGGCGATGGGCTGAAAGAATCGCATCACTGATGCGATTGTCAGTGATCGTGAAGACACATACATCAACCGACTCTTTGGCTGAATCAAACAGTCGGATGATGCGACGGACGCATGCGTCTTCGGGGCTGAAGTAAGCCTCTGAATCACCTTTAATAGCGACTTTCACGGGGTTTGGTCGCAATGCTTTGACGACATCTTCCAACCAATCGATGGCTTCCAAAGTTCGACCTTCGGTCAATTCATTGCGGATCAATTTGAACGCGTAATTTTGAACGAAAGCTAGTTGGTGATCATCATGTGAGATACGATCAACCAGTTTTGTGATGATCCGTTTCTCACCACGTGTTAATCGGTAATCAGCAAGCGTGGTTTTGATCACTTCTTCGAGTGATGCTTCCGACATGAAAAGAACCTCTGAGGGCATGTGATTTTGGTAGCATCATACCTCAATTGATGCACCATACCGAAGCATCAGCAAGAAAGTCAGCGATAACATCTTTTTGATGGTGGTCTGATCAATTGTTTCGACGTTGGTTTATACCGAATTTGCTGTGATGCCCCTGTTTATCTGTCGGCTCGTTAACTCGTGTATGATATTTTCATCGTGGGCTTCGCCCATTTTCTGGGTGGCGTGTGGATAGCCATTAGTCTCTTCGAAAGATCAGCATGTATAGATTGATCGGAACCGCCTTGTTTTTGGTTGTGACCGTTGTTCCTCCGGTTGGCTGGGCGCAGGATGTTGAATCCGGGGCAGATCGTATCCAAGCGGGAGAGCTTGTGTTTGAATTTGCGACGCTGCAGCAGGGCCGCGAAGCACTTGGAAGATCAGACGAATTCATTCGCCAGTTGAGCGCGTTTGATCGACAAGTACGAACGCAACAGAAAGAGGATCCTGGTGAGAAAGCCTTTTTGGAGTTTGTGAGCGGCGAAGTCCTAGCATGGGATCCGGAGGCGCGGCAAGAATTCAAAATGGCAATTGAATCCCTTCGTGAATCCATGAAGTTGATACGAGGATTGTCACTCGGTCCAATTTTGTTGATTCGGACCACTGGGAAGGAAGAATCAGGCGCTGCCTACACGCGCGGTAAAGTGATTGTCCTACCAGTCGGGCGGAGATCGCGGAAGGATCGGCTGATCGCTCACGAGTTATTTCATGTGCTCAGTCGGAATTATCCTGAATTGCGAGATAGGCTGTATGCACGGATCGGTTTTCGACCAACCAACCCAATCGTGTTGCCAGGCGAATTAGCTGAACGGAAAGTGACGAACCCCGACGCGCCAGAAATCAAGCATGTGATTGATGTGCAACTTGCAGATGAAAAACTATCGACGCTTTCCCCAGCGTTATTCGCGAGTCAAAGCTTTGTCGACGATTCCGGGATGACGATTTTCTCGAATTTGGAAGTCAGGCTGATGGAAGTTGAGTCAGGCGGTGAGAATCAGTTTGTAGCCAAGTTGAAGGATGGGAAGCCTGTGATGCACCCGTTGAATACACCAGATTATCTTCGCCAGATTGGCCGCAACAGTCGCGTCATTTTTCACCCTGAAGAAGTGATGGCCAATAATTTTTCGATCTTGTTGGTCGATCGTGATAGTGCGACCGATCAATGGGTCATCGATGCGATGGTTGAAGAGTTTGAGCGATTTGGTGCGGAAAGATCGAAAACGCTAGGGCGTTAAATACGACGACTTGCCGCCTCTGGTGAGGTCTCTAGGCGCGAATTCAGTGGAGTGTTCGCAAAGGGATACACCAGCGATCGGTCACCATTCATCTCTGTTTCTTCACAAGGTCTGAGAGTTCTCGGAACTTTGCTTCCCAGGGATTCGAATCATCCATGGTCGCCAAAATTCTTTTGAGTGAACGTTCGATTTCGGTGAGTTGAATTCGACGAGTCGTGATGTCCTTGCTTCGTTTCGCTGCGAGCATCTGGCATTGTGCTAAGTTAAACTGTGCCAATAAAAGTTGGTTGGCATGGGCCTCGGTGCCGGAATCCGACCAGCGAGTGGCGTAAAGAGTACTGACAAGTTTCCCCCAACCCCAGATTGATGAAAATCCAGGTGGTCCATCGATTGCGGCCTCTATGTCCGATAGTTGGCCCGATGCGACTCCTAGATCTTGTAGCGTTTGAGCAGCTGTTATTTGCAGAGTGAAAATATTTGGGGTTTTGGCTAATACCTCCTCAATCGTCTGAATCGCTTCAGCAGAATTCCCAGACTTGCGGAGGAGTTCAACCCGTCGAAGCTGAGCGGATTGCATGGATTCTGGCGGGAAGTCGGTCCGGGACATTGCGATTTCGTAAAGGGTGGCGCCCTGTGCGGCACACCGATTGATCGTGTTGCGATCATTGGTTTTTTCGGAAAGGCGTCCCCAGGTTTCACCCAGCCAGAGTAGGTTTTCCGTCGGGAAACGTTCCTCTTCATCGACAATGGGTTGCGCGGATTCAGCGAACCGTTCGATGTCCTGGACTGTAACGGTTTGTTTTGCTTTTAGGCGATCAGCAGCCTGTTTTACGGTCGATACTAACCTTGCCTCCAAGTCTATCTCCGCCGAGTCGATCATCGCTACAAGTTGCTCGAGTGTCTGATTTGCGGCTGCTGAATCTCCGAGTTGAAGCTGCGCATAATAAATTGCATCAAACATCTGTCTGGCCGTATACTCGCTGACTGGGATGCGTCCATTCTTCTTCGGTGCGTCGGCTAAACAAATCTGATCGATGATGGGTTTTTCATTCGCGGTGAGCAAATTTTTTGCTTCTTCGGGTTGGTTTTCCAGGAGCGCAATCTGAGCGAGCGCAAGTCGCACTTCGAGGATCCGTTTGTCAAGTTGTGCTTCAGATTTCTCGGCCGCGCGCATGCCTCGTTTCAGCATTTGTTGAGCCTGCTGCAATGACTCGTTTTTGGCCGATGTCGTTTCATTGATTGCTCGACGGCGTGCCATCTGCCAAACGGCCATGCCCGATGCGATTTGGGCGTCAGCATATTGCTTTGATTTGGCAGGCAGCCGACCATAGATTTCGACTGCCTGTGCTGGCAGATTGTAAGCCTCATAGCGAAATCCGAGGTTCATCCAGATCAAATCTAATTGGTCGTCCTTTGGCCAGCGAGCCGCAATGATTTCAGCAGTGGATTGCATCATGATTAATTCACCCACATCGTCTTCAATACCCCATTGCGTATCGTTTGCTTCTTGAGTGGCGGCCAATGCAATCATCGCGGCCTCTCGAGTGGATGGGTCGTCAAGCTTGCCCCATCGGGCGACGGCTTGTCCCATAATGATCGCTTCGGGCAGATGTCCAGCCGTGAAGTACATATAGGCCAAGAGGTATCGCAGGCTGTTGACCTGTTCAATGTCCTTCGCGTCCGTCGCCAAACGATGAACGTGTTGTAGAAGTGCGAGTGTGCGACCCATTGATTGATTGTAGGCCGCACGGTCTGTGTCCGATTTTGTCTTCTCGGCGGTGGCCAGCAGCTCTTGGGTCTCCTCGTACGCATCGAAAGCATCCTCAACACCCGAGCGAAGTGTCATGTAAGGTTGTCGATCAGTGGAAATGGGAACCCGAGGTCGCGGCGTCTGTCGCTTGGGGAGCGCATACAACGGCGCTGGTGGTATCGGAAATGCATTGCGAGGTTCAGCCTTTTCCAGCGCAGATTCCTCGGGGATCGGTGCAGCTTCCGGGAGCGAAACTTCGATCAATGGAACTGTGATTTCGGATATAGGATCGCCACCCAAAGCCTGTAAATCTTTTTTGGTGATTGCGGTCGGCAAATCTGATTCACTAGCTGGAAGCGGTTGTGGTGTATCCGCTGTTGACCCCGGCGTTGGCTTTGCTGACTTGGCCGGCGATTCTGTAAAGAGGTGTTGCCGAGCAAACATCGCGAAGGCGACAACCAAAAGGATTACGACCGCTGCGAGGCCGATGAATGGTAGTGGATCTTTTTTGCGGCTCTTTGTAGTCAGCGATTCGGACTGTTTTTTCTTGGCGTGATTGGTTTGCTCTGCGGTATCGATTGCCAGGATGGCTGCCTGCTTACGTGTGCCTCGTTTTTCCTTGACATCGGTGACCGGTGACGTCTTTGGGGGTGGTGGGTTCAGTTTCGTTCGCGCTGGAGCGGCGGATCGATCTACTTGGGCCTGTCCATCGTTTTGTCTTGCTGTTCGTTGGTGGGAATGCACCGGTTGTCGCAGCAGGATGGTAGGAGCGGTGAAGCGATGACCGCATTCGCACTCAAGGGCGACTCCCGCATCCGCGCCAGGTATTTCGTAGCATTCCTGGCAGTGTTCGCACACCACATCGAACAGGGCGGTCGAATTGATACGACAGCAAAACAGGGGTGTGTCGCACTCACATGTGACGAGGTGACCAATATCATCCTCAGTCAATTCGTAAGAGACATGGCAGCGAGGGCATTGGCCAATATGCGTCATGCCATAGATATCCAGCGTAGACTTGGGACAAAAAAGTCGCGGTTTTTGGTAACCTGACCGCGGAGTGTATTAGGAGAACAAGGCTGTGAATTTCAGGTCAGCCTGCAGACGATTACTTTATTTAAGATTTGGCTTCGGTTTGAGTGTCAAGCCCCAGACAGGACCCTTGGCTGAATTACGAGGGCGGGGAATTTTTTTGGACATTTCTTTTGCACCTGCTGCGACACCAACATCTTTGTACGTGCCGCCGTGTGCCTTTGCCAGTTTCTCGAACAAGATGGCATCTTTCGGTTTTACTTCCATGCCGAGCGTATGCAACGGTATCTTCTTTTGTGGTCTTGCGGCAAAGTAGTTTGATGCACCATCGGTGAATGCACCATCACCAAGCACAAAGATGACATCAGGCTGTAGGGCGAATGCGGCCGTGATCGCTTCTTTGCCATTTGTTTTCAAGCAGAGTTGCACAGTTTCCAGCCAATACCTCAACAGCTCCTTGTTCTTGGGTGTTGCTTGGACAAGTTTTTGGGCTGGTTTAGGGTGGAACATTGGGTAGGCGGTATCGCTGTAGAAGAGCACGTAGAACCGCTGTCTGGCTGTGAGTTGACTAACAGCAATCATGAGCTCATTCAAAGCTGTTTCAAATCGTCCGCCGCCCATGCTATTTGAGTTGTCGATGACGAAGACATAGTCGACTGCGGAGACACGTTTTCCGAAGAAGCTGGCCCGCTTCATTGGACGTGCTCGCCCGGCTCCGGAAGCGTTTGGCCTCGACGGTGGCTTGATGGCGTCACCACTGATTGCACCTGCGAAGTCCGGCAAGGCAGCCGTCTCTTCTTTCACCACTTCTGCTTCGGCCGGAGATTCTGCTTCGGTGCTTTCAGTCGGTTCGGAAATCTCAAGCGGCGTGGGTTCAATGATTACCTCTTCAATGAGGCTGTCTGAGGTGGGTGCAGAGCTAAGAACCAGGCCCTTTGGTCCATCGTTCGTTTGTAGAATCAGGCTAGCCAGAATTAGGATCAGAGCGACGTGCACAAGTGCACTGATCGCTGTTCCGCGGGCATGTCGAGTGAAGACGACCCGCCGCTCTTCAAATTTTTGTCTTAGCCAAACGGCGTACCATCGCCATCCCGTCGTCTCTTCGAGTTCCTGTTCGTTTTGTTCCCGGCGTTCTTGTTCTTCGCGTTCTGCTTGACTGAGTTCCGCTAATAGGATTTTGGAAGCGAGGGAACCGGGATTGGTCGCGTTTGCAATCGGGGACGAAGGTGGGCTGATAACCGGGGCTTGACCCGGGCATGCAGGCGTTTCGCCGGCCTGAGTGCGATGCCATGCCTTTCGTTCGGCGGAGAGTAAATCCTGTAAGCCATTTTGCTTTGCCGAGGGTAGGTCCTCGATCGGTATCTCGAAAACTAGGTTATCTTTGCCAACGAGCGTCTGCCCGTGTTCGATTGGCTGATAGAAACCATCCCGCGTTGCATCGTCCAAGTCAGCGGGATCGATACGATAAACCTCGCAGCCATTGGAAACGGTGATTTTTTCAGGCATCATCCTTCTCTCCTTTTCCAAACGTTTCGCGGCGATTCGTCCAATCACCCGGTGGTTTTACAACTTTCGACTTGTCGGATTTGCGAACGAGTTTTTTTATCGGTTTCGGATTGGAAGTATGTGTCACCATTTCGCGTCTTGTCGTGATGCGTCGTAGCTTTCGTTCGATTCCCGTCCGTGCTTTTGTGTGGCTGGTTCGCTTGCCTGCTGTACGGTTTACCGTATTCTCCGGTTGTTGGATTGATGGCTTTGGTGGCGGTGGCTTTACGATGGATTTTGCCGGGGTATCTGGAGTTGCAGTACCGGCATTGGTGCCGTTTGGCTGATGGATTTCTCCGGAATTAATTTTTCGTTTCCATCGTCTGGCGGTTTCACTGGACATTCCGTTGGCAGGCACCAGTTTCGTTTTGATGGAGTGATTCGATCCTGGTAGTTTTGCAGAAAGACTCAAACCGCCGTCAAGTCCGTAGTTGAAATGAAGGTCGACGGTGGTTCCTTTTGGAATGTTATTGGGTAGGTCTTCCACAATCCCTTTGCCGATTTTGATCGCATTCTCGCTTTGGTCATTCCCGCCTTCGATGATTTCGAACTTTAGTTTTGACTGATGGTCTTTGTCTGTCCGAAATCGAACAGATCGGCTGGCGGGTAAGGTTGTGCTTTGGGGGATAATGACTTGCCGTTGAGACTGCCCCGATTTTGTGTTTTTTGCCAGAACGCTGAGATCAAATGAGTTGACATCCTTGACTGAGTAGTCGGAAAACGGGCTGTCTTTGTGTCGCAACCGAATCGCGGCGTAGATTGCGGCGCCGTGCGCGACAGCCTCATCACATGGCAATGAATAGTCGCATTCGATTCCCGACCATTGTGACAATCGTTCGCCAATGATGGGCATTCGTGTTGAGCCGCCAATCATGAGCACCCGTGACAGATCGCTCCAGTCATACATTGCCTCGTCAAGTACATCTTGGGCGATCGTCATGGTGCGATTGACCAAGTCCTTGGTCATTTTCTGCAACTGCAGTCGGGTCAGTTCTGGTTCGATTCGCTGGCCATGATGTGCAAACGGAATCTCAACGGAATGTCGCTTTGACAAGGCGTGTTTAGCTTGCATTGCTTTGCGAATCAGGACCTGCTCCGCCAACGGATCCGCGCGTAGATCGGTGCCGAATTCGGTCTTCCAATGTTCGGCGAGGTAATCGACAATCCTGCGGTCCCAGTCGATGCCACCGAGTTGGGTGTCGCCATTTGCGGCGATCGTGCAGTAATTGTCTCCTGTGATCTCGATAAGAGATGCGTCGAATGCGCCAGCACCTAGATCGTAAACAAGGACGCGTTCCGTTTCTTGACGGGTCTGGTCAGCCGAACTGAGTCGTTTGCGAAATCCGTAGCAAAGCGCTGCCGCAATTGGTTCATTGATGATCTCTACAGTTTCTAGGCCAGCTAATTGGCCTGCTACCTTGGTTGCCCGGCGGCATGGTTCAGTGAAGGAGGCCGGTACCGTGACGACCGCTGTGTCAAGCTTGCCTAAGGTCGCTTCTGCATCGACTTTAAGCTTGGATAACACCAAGGCTTGGCAGACTTCCGGTGGAATGGGGTTGGCAGGGGGTGAGTCGTTATTTCGCTCGTTTGCTATTTCTCGTCGGCCAATCTGCATCATCCGCTCAGGGTCATCGCGACCGGCCTCTAAGGCTTCCGCGCCTACGAGCGGTCCCGAGCGGTCGAGAAAGACGACGCTTGGTGTGGTCAGGCCACCTTCGACGCTACGCAGGGTTTCAGGTCGTTGATCTGAGTCGAGGTAGGCAACCGTCGAATGACTTGTTCCTAAATCGATTCCAACGGCTGGGCAGGATTTTGCCATGGGCGAAAAGAACACTTGGATTGGAGTAGACCGCGCTCAATCCGACGTGCAACCAGAACCCGTTTGCCCTCATTTAATTTTGCACAGAGTTCTTGCAGGCCGTTGCAATCGCTTCTGGGACCGTCGAATGGGAGAGTTAAATATTTAATCGCGCTCTTGCAGTGTAGTTGATTAGTGGTGTGGAGTCACCAAACCCTCGGTCGGGCGGGGTATTCGCTGGCGTGTGACCGGGCGATTTGTAGCTTGCCGATTGCCTGGCTGCACCGGCTCCCTACCTATTCGGGAATTGATCGTTGGATTCGGTCCAGATGCTCGCTTCCCTAATCTGATTCTTGAGTTTGATGTCCAAGTATCATCGAGGAGATTTTTGCAGTCGAGCATCATTCGATCCAATTCAAGAAATCACGAGCGATGCACTAGCGCGGCGGCTTGGGCCTGGAATCACGTCCCAGGATCCAGTAGTCGAAAAGTTGGTCGATGGTTCCATTCGATTTTTTCAAGACCAGCCAGCTTTTGAGGAAATCCTGAAATCGAGATTCTTCCGCGACATAGTAATAGAGCGGGATCTGTTTGCTCAAACCTGCTGGTCGAACGACCGAGTAATTCGGGTATTTCAATGTCCACACGGATCCAACCTCGGCACTGGTCACCAAGATATCGGCGACTTCAATTCCCGTTTCAAAGAACTCTCTTTCGCTGGACACTTCGACGAACTCCAGTTCGGAGGTAATCCCAGCTCGTGTGACCGCTGCTGCTCCGGTTCCGAGACCAGGGCTTGTTCTAAATGACGGATCTCGTCTCGGAGGTTTTCCGAAGCGATGCTTTGAGTAACCTAAGCGACGCGGAGTTTTGATGTTTCGGCAAGTTGTTCACGCAGGCTTTCGAGTGAATCAAACTGTTTGCGGCGGTAATCGGGCACCACGATCGCCTGCGTGACTTGGGGATAGGGTTCCATTTCTGGTAAGGCAATCGCGTTGCCAATCGTCCCCCCAAATTGAGACATGGCAACGTCGATGTGATCATTCTGGAGGCTGGCTACCAGGTTTTCTTCGATTGGCACAAATTCAATCGTGACATTCAGATCAGGTGCTAATTGATGAGCCATGTCCATATCGAATCCAACCAGATCATGTTCGCCCTTGTAATAGCAGAAAGGTATTTCCTCTGGGTTGAAGTCAATTCTTATCACGCCGCGTCGCAGGATTCGGTTGATAAGCTCCTCGCCAGGTTTTAGCTCGTCTGGATTGCTTTTGGCCATCGGCAGAACGGTGAAGTTCACGGGTGACGCAAGCAGGTCGCGCGACATGGTCAAGTCGTCGCGACTGAACTGCTCTTGAAAGGACCGCTCAAGAAAGATGCGAATGCCGCCAATACCGATCAGCATCACGATCGTTGTGGCGATCAGGGCAGTAGCAATGCGGCGAATGTTCAGCTTGAAAATGCCAGTCAGGTAACTGGCGGACAGCACTGAAAAAGCGAATAGGTTCATCGCTTTCATCAGATCGCCAAACCTTGCTGCGACAACGCCAACCTAAAGATCGAGATTGAAAATGTCCGTTGGAATGTGGGCCATGTCCAGCAGCATAGGGGTGGTCACGATCGGCTTTGCGAATGAACTTAGCAAACCAGTTCCGATCAATGGTAGGCTATCTGTGAGGGGAATGGTCAGTCCATAAAAACAAGGTGCGAATGGGATAAAGATTAACGCAATACTGTGGCCAGCGTCCGGGAATGGGTAAGCAAGTTGCACCGTGTAGCCAGCGGTGGGCGTATCTGAGTCAGAGTCGTCGGCCGTCGTCCGTGTGAGTCGATTGACCGCTTCAGTAATCATTGGCATCACAACAAAGGTGTTTCCAATGACAAATGCGGTGATCAGCGCGCTGCGACTTTCCCTCATCACATCTCGGTAGGAAAAAGGAGTGCGGCACGAAATCAGTAGGGGGAACACCTATAGGCTGATCAGCAAAGAAGCCGATCCGTATACCAATAAGTATCCTGCAGTAGTAGAAACTGGAAAGGCGAGATTGTACCAGCTGACTTTGCGACGATCGCGAACATTCCAAGGAACGCAATTCGAACCACCATGTGATTCAAGTTTTCACGCCCTTCGACCATGATTTCGAAATTGTTGAGTAACGATTTCCGATTGGGGATCAGCATCAATGCAATCCCAAAGCCGACCGCAAAAAGGACGACTGCCGGTACAAGCTCATTGGTTAACGAAGCGAAGAAATTCGAGGGAATGAATAACACCAGCCAATTCAGCGGCTCGGACTGGTCAAACATGGTGACGCTAAAAAACGACCCCCCTTCCCATTCTGGGAAACAGCAGGACACAGCGATCAAGACGGACAGAGCGATCAGCCAAAGGAGCAGCATGTTGGCCGTGCAGATCCGGGCCAGCCGACCACTTTCGCTCTTGGAAAGTCGGCCAATGTTGAGGATGAGTGACAAGACCACGTAGGGTGGGACTGTCATTTGCAACAGCCCAATGTAGGCGTCACCTGCCCATCCGACCCGCGCACTTGATTCGCCGCAAAAGACGCCCCAGACGAAACCAGCGAAGACGCCCAGCAGTATCATGGTGTTAGAGTTGGGGAACCAACGCCCTGTCGATTGGTGGACTGTGGGCGTTTGTGTCATCTGCGACTGAAGATTCTTTGCTATGCTGGTTGGAAATCTGCGCTGGGGAGTGATCCGCTAGCGATCCGACGATTCTTTTTCAGGTTCGTCCATTCTCACCAACGTCCACTGTTGTGTTTCACCATCCTCAAAGTGCACCAAGGTTCCCACCTCGTTCTCCGTTAGGTTGTAAAGCTGGGTCTCCATGATCGGTGCGGACTTACCGACCGGACCCCAAGCGGCTCGTTGGGATTTTTCGTCAACCATCCCCTCGACTTCGAATGAGTCTTTCGTTGCCAGGTTTTGAAATGTACCAGCAATGATCCCCTCTTTACTGACTGCTAGCTGAAGGAACATGGTGGAGTCCTCAATCGAGGATTCATCAGTGGAGCCCAGGGCGAAAACCCCAAGCGGTAGCCATTCCACTTTCTTCGGGTCGACTTCTTCGGGTATCGAAGCGGCGATTTCCTGGGCCTGAGTAGCATATTCGGCAGCCGTTGCGATCACATCACCTTCGTAGTAGACCTGGTCGCCCTCGTAATAAATCGTCGTTCCGTAATCGCAGTAGACGGGTTGCGAAGGTTTGCTCACCAGCCAACTCGTCACCGCACCGGCGGTAGCCCAAGCCCACCAATTATTGTTTGGATAGTTAGCCCAGCCCCATCGGTAGTTGGGGTACCGGCCCCAGTAGCCGCCGCCATAAACAGGCAGAACGACTGGAGGTCGATAATAAGGTGGACGCCAACCCGGTGGGCGGCCGCCTGGCGGACGCCAGCCCGGTGGGCGAGAGTTTGGCGGACGATACCCGGGTCGATGTCCAGGCGGTCGATAGCCGGGTCGACCATTTTCAGGAAGTGGAACGGGTCGATCTCCGATACCAGGTCGATCCCCAATCCCTGGTCGCCCCGTTTCGGGACGTGGGGAGGGTCGGGTTCCTGGCATGGGTTTGGTCGTGGGTCGGTTTTGGAGAAAGTCTCGCGCGGCGCCTCCTCCACTGGATGGTAGCGTCGTGGGACGATTGAGATTTAAGAAGTCGTTCAGTTGCCCACGTGAAGGCTGGGAGCCGAACGAAGGTCGCACCGATCCTCCGGCCGACGGCAAGCTAGGCCTGCCAGTGGAGGATCTGCCCGTTGATGGCCTTCCGGTGGAGGGTAATGTAGAAGGTCTTCCTGTCGATAGCCGTGACGTCGATGGCCGTGAAGTTGGCATCGATGGTCTTGATATGGAAGGCCGTGAAGTGGGCATTGAGGGCCGTGAAGATGGACGACTCATCGAAGGTGAGCGAGAGGGCATCGATCGCCCCATGCTGGAACCACCGCGGCTCATGCCTCCGCTTCGTCCGCCGCCCCCCCGTCCACGTTGTGCTAAGCAGATATCACTACAAATCAGTGACATCACCAAGCCACCGCACACCAAGACATAGAAGAAACGTCCGGAACGCGTCATCCCATCACCGGTTTTAATGGAAGGGTAATGTTTCATTTTCGGATCACTGTGACTTCGTCAAGGTTGGGTAACAATTTACCGTCGATGATTTGGTTGATTTTTTGCCATGTGTAGTTCCCGTCGGTCGTTGGGCGGAAGATACCGACAAAGGAGCCAGTTGATCCATCCGCCAAAGTAGCGACAGATTGAACTTTCCATTCGTCATCCCGCTGGGTCCAAACTCCACTGATGAAACCTCCATCCGAGTCAAACAGCCAGCTGCGAATTTTCTGCTGCTTTTCGTCCCATCCAATGAGTTGTAATCCGGATGAACTGACGCCTTCGGAGGTCGTGACCGAGTATTTGCGACTTATGTAGGTTTGGTTGGATGTCCAATCGCAATCGATCTCCATAGTAAAGCCTTCGCCATTGTCGACCCACTGGCCTATCAACCAATCCAGGCTTTTTAGCTTTTCGTAACGCAATGACGAAATCGGAGTTTCCTGTTCTGTGACGCGATCGATCAGCCATTGATCGCCATCTTTCACATAAACTGTTTCATAGCTGGTCTCGGTAGTTTCGTCTTCATAGGCCACCACGGCTCGCCCTGATTCAACGGCCACTCGAGGTGATACGAAATCAATTGAATCAGTCAGGAGCGTCAGCTTTCCTATATCGTTGGAGCTTTTAAAAAGTGCTTTGAATTGTGCCGTCATTGCCTCGCGGCCATCGACCCGTTCACTGTGGATACGGCTTATGTAGACGCCATTCTCGGTCCACGAGTTGGCGAGTTTTTCCAATTCGCGAGAGTTAAACGCATCCGCGTACATCGCAATGGCATTCTCGATTTCCGCGGTTGGATTTTCCGTCTTTGATTCGGTTTCTTGGCCAAAAGCCGTGCAAAGCCCCAGTGATAGCCAGCAGGGCAATGCAAGTAATCGACGATATTTGTGGATGAGCATGATTAGCTTCGGCGGCAGCGTTCCAGGGAGCAGCAATCGATATGGGTCAGGCACTTATCTTAGATTCTTTTCGCGAGCGCGAGGTTCCAGGGTTTGGGAAAAGTGGTGAATTTCTCGAACTACCACGCTCGCCTCTCGCTTGGGTCTCGAAGCACTCAGGTGCAGCGTCACATGGAAACACCCGCACGGCTTTATGTGTCTCGTTTCCACACTTTCATCACAGCCAAACCGTTAAATCAGGGTCCTGTCTTGGCCTTGAGGATATCTGCCAGTAGATCAGGTTTTGTTTCATCGCGGTTCAAGTTCCAGTAACGCAAGCCGTCAAAGTAGTGGAGTTGTAGCGTTCGGATTTCATCCCCGCTGGTGACTAAAAGTTCGATTGGCGTTCGGTCAGAGCTTTTCTCAACGGCGTCAAGCAGACGTTTGCCGCTCCACTTGTGATTGCCGACACCAATGATCTCGACGGTTGGTGCCAGCTGTGCCTGGTCGGCAGGAGTCCCCAGTAACACTCGCCGCACTTTTCCATCGGGCGTGATTGCAATGCCTAGCGAGTCGAGTAAATCGATCCCGCGACTGTGGCGGAAGGTTGCGGCGGGGATGATTGGTTTGGTCGCGGTGAGCTGGAATTTATATCCCAATCGATCAGCGACAGCGGGATCAAATTGTTGTTGAAACGATTCGACCCTTCGCGAGATGAGCCCATCCCAATCAAATTTTGCAACGGAGTTTAAATGCTTAACGACTTCGTCGCGACTAAAGGAGACGGGTAGCGTGGTCGTTCGTGGGGCTTTGAAAAAACTTTGACAGAAATGATCGAGAGATTTCTTGTTGTTAGTAATCTGGCGGATTTGAGCATCCGCTTCCAACCAGAACAACATCCCTTCCATGTAATAATCTTGGCTCCGCCGGAGACCGCTCCAACTGGGGCTCGCAGCTCGAAGGATGTGAGAGGCAGCGGCTGTGTCGGCGAGTGTTCGCCATTGCCTTCCTTGCTGATGGGTCGCGTTGCGCAGTTCGACGAGCAGGCGGTGTCTAAATTCATCGGCGGTCATCATGCCACTGCGGGCTTCAACCAGTTCACCGAGATACTGGGTTAAGCCTTCATAGACCCATAGCAGTTCGGTGTCTTTGGGTGTGTGGAAATCTGTCGTCAACATGCCCGCAGGGCGTCGGTATTTGCCACACCAAGAATGGAGATATTCGTGGGGAACGAGGAGTCGGTCCCAGCCCTTCAAAGCTTCAGCCGATCGGAGCGAAGCTGGTGGCAAAACATTAAACGTCGACCGTAAATGTTCGAGACCATTCTTGGGTAATGCCTCGGTCACGCCTAGCAAGATGTCAAAACGGTCAAATGGGTGTGAGCCGATCAGTCGGGCCGTTTGCGAAACCATCGAACGATACTTGTCAACAACGGTCGGATTCAAGTTTGTGGTCGCTTGATCGTCTGCAAAGACATGTAACGTGTGTGGTGGGGATAGGCTGTTGTCTTCGGCTAATTCAAAGGTTTCGTAATACCTGCCGAACATAATCGGGCTATCTACAAGCGTGCGTAGTGAAACCGTTTCATAGCCTTGGATGTTTTCTGCTGCCGTTGACTCGTTATCTGTTTGAGCGGCAGGCAGGGCAGTCGCAGCCTGCCACGTTTTGGGCAAATGTAATTCAGTTGTGATTTGTTGTTCATCAATATTGACCCCTTCTGGGTAGAATAGTAACGACCCGAGGCTCACCATCCCAATATTAGCGCTGCCGAAGCAATCATGGCCGAATGAAGTTGTGGTTGGTTGATCTGTGATGTAGCGAACCGAGATGTGCAATTCATCTGCGTCACCGGGGACCGCGACCTCCATTCGATACACCTCGCCTGGTGTACGCTTCCACATCAGTAAGTCACCGGCAGAATCGCGGATCTGCAAGCCGGCGATATTGGCAATCGGACCGCCAGGGCCATGCGAGCCGGGAACCCACTTGGGATACCACAGTGCGATTTCTTGTGCGTCTTTTTTTGCCTTGATGGGGATAACCAATTCAGCCTCGATGAGCTTCCTCGGCAGTTCACGGACGTCGATCGCGATCCTCATAGGGCCGAACTTTGAGGTTTGGTCAACTGCGATCGCGGCGGTTGGCCAAGCGAAAGTAAGCAATGCAACAATTCGAAATGCAAAATGGATCTGACGCGTCATCAAACTCTGCTCCGAGGTGGATTCAACCTCTCTATTGAAATTGCGGAATTCACCTGTGTGGTCTTTGGGGCTAAAAAAGACGGTAAAAAATGGATCTTTGATTCTGGTAATCGAGTTTCGATCGAGAAATAACGGAAAATGGGTCGTGAAAGATCCAATCCCGATTTGGAGGGAAGATGGTAAAGACCCGGATTCGATGATGCGGTGGAAGCTCAGTCGAGGAAGGGCTAATTCAGCCACCGGCCTCGTTTGGTGTCTGATCGATCACTGTCCGCTGGTCCACCTAGGGGGATTCCATTTGTTTCGATCTCCCTTATGCGCTCGATCGCGAGCTGCTTCATTGTTTCAACTTTTTTTGGGTGCTCATTGCTGAGATTGTTTTTTTCTGCCGGGTCATCGATCAGGTTGATCAGCACGGGACCTTTTTCGGATTCCGAGAGTTCTTTCTCTACGTCCAAGTAAAGTTTCCAATCGCCAACACGGATTGCTTGTGGTACACCCCATCCATGCCAAATCAGCAGATCCTTTCTGGCGTGTTGAAAATTGGGTTGAGCTGAGAATGTGTCCCAGACATTGACACCGTCGATCTTTGGATGACCTGTGGTGATGGCCGCGAGCTCGATGCCGCAAGCTTGAGCAAGTGTGGGTAATAAGTCGATGGCTGCGGTGAGTTGGTCACTTGTGTGTCCGGCTGGAACTCTCCCCGGCGCTCGGACGATGCATGGAACCCGATTACCGCCTTCTAATGCACTCCATTTTAACCCTCGGTAGGGTGTTGCCCTTGCCCATTTTTTCTGGCCAGGTTCAGGACCATTATCTGAGGTGAATACGACGATTGTATCTTGATCGAGATTACATTCTTTTACCGCAGCGATGATTTCGCCGACGCGACTATCCAGTTCCTCGACAACATCGCCGTAAGCAGCCTGAGACGATCGGCCCTTCCACTCAGGATGCGGTTGAGCTGGAAAGTGTGGAGCCGTGAAGGGGATGTACAGGAAGAACGATGACGCACGGTTGGCCTTGATAAACTTGATCGCTTCGGACGTAAACTGCTCCGTCAAGCGGCGGTTGTCGAAAGGGTTCATAACCAACTCTGATCTGCGATAGAGTTTTTTTGTTTGATTGTTGCTCTTGGTGATGTAGAACGCGTCCTCAAAACCTTGATTCATTGGCAGCAGTGATTGTTCCTCGCCTAAGTGCCATTTCCCAAAAATTGCGGTTCTGTAGCCCATGGATTGGAAAACTTCCGCAATCGTAAGAGCTTCCGGTGCAAGTCCATTTTGGGGTTTGATTTTGTATCCCCCTACGCCTCCCCGCCAACCGACTCTGGCAGGGTAAGCACCTGTCATTAATGCCATCCGAGAAGGAGTGCATACCGTGCAACCCGCGTAGTAATTTGTGAGCCGCAGACCTTCGCTTGCCATTTTGTCGAGCACTGGTGTGTTGATCACCTCGCTTCCGTAGCAAGTCAGATCCGCATAGCCCAAGTCATCGGCCATCATCAGAATGACGTTCGGTCTTGTTGCACCATCAGCGGCATAACCCACTCCCAGTAACAGTCCGTTTGCGAGGACAACGATAAATGCGGTGAAGGTTGGAAACCGCTCGCGGAAAAACTGACTTCGTATTTGCATCGTCGCGGGCCTGTAGGGTCTCATTGTTTTTGCGTAGATACGATCCGCGGCTGCGGAGCTGGATTGATTGAGATGCGTTCTTCATTTCGGGTACATCGCATCTCAGCTGATCAGGCCGTCAGTCCATGATGTTTGAGCATGACTGATGAAGATAGACGTTTGAGAATGCTGTTGAGTTTGCGGCCTTCGATCTTGCTCGTATGCCGGCAACCTACCCTCTTGGTACTGCTCATAGGTGAAGGGCAACGCACTTTGCAGCTAAGACTTTCGCAGCGTTGTTTGGTGGCAATCTTCGTTCCAGATTCATCGTGCTTCGAAACACCCTGGTCACTCGCGGAACTTCACCGAGGCTGTCGATTTTGACTGCTTCAACCGGCGGCGATTGAATTACCGAGCAATCTGCGAGTGCAGTCTGTTGCTGATACCAAAAAAATCGCCGCGCTCGGGTGGCGCGGCGATTTTTAAAATCAGGCAAACTTATCGTCTTCTGACTTCGATGACGTATTTCATCAGATCATTGAATTCTTGGCGACTTTTCAGTTGCTTCACAAGATTTGCGGGCATCAGAGATGTTTTGGAATCCTTAACCTGTTCAATGTCATCCTGTGCGATCACAACTGGTTTCGGGTTCGCCAAGTTCCTGAGGATCAGTTCATCATCGTCTTCGGAGACTCTGATGCCAGTGAAAATCTGGCCGTCCACGGTTAAGACACTCACTTGTGCATACTCTTTTTCGATCAACTCAGCGGGCCGCAAAATCGAATCAACCAATTGCTCATTGGTGAGTCGGGTTTTGAGACTTGCCAAATCTGGGCCCAGCCGCGCTACGCGTCCTGGTGGATCGTGGCAGGCGTAGCAGGCCGCGGCAGACTCGTAAAATAATTTCTTTCCACGCAGTGCATTACCTTGTGCAATCGCCTCAGCAGCAATGTCGCTGGTGCTTTGCGCCATCAACTCCTTTTCAAGTTCATCGTTGGAGAATTCGACCTCCGGTTGTTTGTCAATCTCAGCCATCAATTCAAGCTCAAGCGGATGCTGCCTGACAAGTTCTTCGGGGGTCCAGACGGTGAATCTTCCCTTGGTTTCGGAACGAATTCGAGCCACGGCTGAAGCATCGATCGTGTCAGCTTGGTTACCCCAACTGTTGCGAACGAAAGTCAGCACAGCTGCTAATTCTTCATCGTTCAACAAGTCCCGGAAAGCTGTCATTGGGGGTACACCCCGAGCGGGGTCATAAGTCTTACCGTTGATTCGTATTTTTCCGTGCAGTCCATGCAGGGCGAGCTTGATTAGGCGTTCCTTATTTCCGTTGACCCACGGGCTGTTGAGCAACGAGGGGTAAACACTTGCATTCCCTTGGCCGTTAGCAAGGTGACAGGTGGAGCAGTGAGACTCACGTTGGTAAACAACAGATCCCAGTTGATACGCGTCCTTGTCTTTCCCTTTCAGGTGTTTTGGGGTGTCAAACTTGACAAACTCCAGTTCCGCAGGGGCGGCAAACCCGCTCGCACCCGATTCAACGTTGTACCAAAGGTGTTTTACCGTTTTTGCGGCGTTGGCAGCGTGGGGGACGTTTGATGTCAACAGAGTATTGAGTAGGTCCTCATTAATCATGCCGTGTTGCTGATGAAGCCACAGTGCTTCGAGTAGGTGATGTGCTTCGACCTCGTTGTTTGGGTCGAAATTCTTGTACCACTTCTTTGCTGCAGCAATCACAGCATCGGAATCTCGGGCACTGAGCTCCACGCGTGTTCGATGTCGTACACCATCGACGGGATGTTTCAGGTTCTCGAGCAGGGTCTCAATGGGCTCACCCGCGATTTTGACGGGTTTCTGCAGTGGCCGGCCTTTCGCGGTCAGGCGAAAGATTCGGCCGTGTATGTGATCACGATTGGGGTCTCGGATGTTGTGCTGCATGTGCCCAATGATGGCATTGTGCCAGTCGGCAACATACAGTGCCCCGTCCTCGCCGACGATGGCGTCGGTGGGGCGGAAGTTGCGATCGGAACTGTTGAGCAATTCAACGCCTGGTGTTCCCCAAACCTCACCGAGCTTGCGGTTTTTGCTCATATCGGCGTTTCCGCCACCTTTGATTTTGACATCCACGGCAGCGACAAGTTTGTCTCCATTGAAGAATTCAATCTTTCCGTTGTTGAATCGTTGCTCAAAACCTTTGCGATTCCAAACTCGGAATTCCGAGATTTCAACGGGAGCGGGGAAATCACCCTTCATCCACGGGTTTTTCTCTTTTCTGGTGTGGGCGAAATTACCCTTGTTGCCATCAACAAGCAGTGAGGCTGGGTATTCACCCTTGTTGTAATCGCTTGACAAAGCAAGGTTGGCTGTCGTGGCAATGTTTTTCTTTCCACTCATTACCTCGACTTCGGAGATGTTCATTTCCTGAACACCATTCACACTGAGCTTGAAGCCGGTGATTTTGCTTCCTTGAAGTGCCGGATGGTTGACTGTAATGAGGCCACCATTCCGCGTAATGGAGATGTTCTCTGGTGCCGCTGTGACCACCGGTTCTGGCTCGGGAAGGCTGCCACCACGGTCGAGGCTGTATTGCTTGACTCCCAGAAATCCGATGGTGTTACAGATCAAGAAGTCATCTTGCAGCTCTTCGGGGAAGTGCTGAGATGAAAGAATCTCGTTGGCTGCGACCGGGCGGAATTCTTTCGTCAGCAGCGTGTGCATTTTGAATCCCTTGCCTTCTGGTCGAACTTGGTAAGAGCGTCCACCCGTTCCATCGTTGGCGTAACAGTACCCCCACTTGTCGAAACTTGTTCCGTGTGGATTTGGGCTGTTGCCGGCGTGCGGTGTGATCGCGAAGGTACGCGGGTTGAAGCGATACATGCCCGAGGCGCCAATG
>JAYZAR010000066.1:0-14711 GCA_036339635.1 Planctomycetota bacterium
AACGGTGGGGCTCGCCGTTTCCGGTAAATCGTTTAACGCCTCACCATTTTCGGTTTCGGGCGGTGTTGGATCAGCGTCATGGCCGAAGATTTCGATTTTCGGTTCGATCGATTTGGGTTCTGATTGGTATTCGTCAAGTTCCTGCTTGTCTTGCTGCAGGGATGCGTTAAAAGTGGATTCTCGACAGGCTCCCATTTGATCTTCCACGCACCCGACGGACGGTGACGCATCTGAGGTTCGTTCGACGCGTGGTCCGATGCTGATCCTGTGGGAGCCAATTTGAATCACGTCCCCATGGTCAAGATCGATCGATGATTCGATTGACTTCCCATTCACCCGTGTGCCGCTGGACATCCAGTCTTGAACCATTAATTTGCCTTCATCGAACCCGATCCGGCAATGAATGTCGCTAATTCCCTCTCCTCGAATCTGCAGGCCGCAGTTGGAAGACTGCCCCACAAAAACACCCTGGTCAGAATGAAGTTCGAACGATCGGGTTGAGCCCATTTCATCTTGGGCGGTCAATTTGATCAAGAAAGCATTATCTGAATTGGCAATCATGGATTTGCTCCAACGGCCATGTTCTGAAGTGATTCAAGTGGTGCTGCGTGCGAGACACTTGCATTAGTTTGGTTCGATGATGAATCGTTACTGACCGTTGTTTCGAACAATCGATCCATTGCACGGTACAGCAATTCTGCGGCGCAAGGCCGGGACACAACCTCATGCGGCTGAAAGCCAATCTTTTGTCTCCAATCAATCGATTGATTGCCTGGATCGTGATGAATCGCGATTCGCTTGACGTGCGCGGATTTCGGATTCGGTGTGGCGAACAGGGTTTGCATGAGTTCGCAGGTCGCGTCGTCATCACCAGCAAAGATTAGCGTGTGTGGAATCGAACGCTTCAGGACAAGCTGCAGAGCAAGTTTGTCGCGGACGACTTTACCGTTGTAACGCTGGTCTGATTCTTCCATCGACCGGCGAAGTGATTGGGCTGCGTGTGCATCGGGTTCAAAAACAATGAATTGGCCCGCGACAGCCTGCTCTCGCTTCTCTACCAGCTCGGCTAGCATAAATCCTTCCAGAACTTGCCCTACCTCTTCGTTTTCCCAATTCAGTGCCGTCGCGACTTGATTCTGATCTTTTGGCTCAGACAGCACATTGAAGATTTTCATGTGACGGGCACTGAGTCCGGCACGATCCAAACTCTGTCCTCGGATCGCACGTCGGACGAAGACGTGGTTTAGCGGATCAGTGGATTGATCCTCTGCGTGAATTGCCCCTTCAACCAGCAGTGCTAACAAGCTGATATTGAGGGGTAAGTTCTTATGCAACGCATTCTCAACGTGCCCTGCTTCAAATCGAAACTGGCTAAGTTTTGACGAGAACGCCAAACGAACCAGCATTGCCGCTTGGAATCGAATTAGTTTCGTCATCAATCGCGGATCGAGCACTTTCTGATCGAGCAGCTGAACAAAGCCATCGACCTCAGCGCAACTGCGGCCACCAATGGTCATTTTTAACAAGGGGGCCAAATTTGCGAGTGATTTTGGTAATCGCTCGATCATTTGATCGACTTCGTTTTCTGCAACGCCAGCCCCGTAGACAGCCTGAATCCGTCCTCGATCGAGGTGGAAGCGAATTCGGGTTCGTTCCGCTTCGACTTCAAGCACACCCGACTTACGACCGTTATTCAAAAAGTCGAGTAGTTCCCTCAATCCAAAGCAAGCGAGGGAACCGTTCAAGGCAGCTTCATCTAATTGTTGAATCACCTCGGGGATGGCGGTGCCTTGTGTTTGCGAGGCGACGATCATCGCAGCGGTTTCTAGTGCATTGGCAACTGTTGTTCTTAGTAATTCTTCTGTGTACGGCTTCGGCAGCATGTCGACCACATTGTCGAGGTCGATGTATTCGGCGTATGCTTTTTTGCGAAGCGTTGAGCTAATGACAACCGGAATCCCACTCAGGGAGTGTGACTCGACCAACTTGCAACAGACGTCGTAGCCCGTCGTGCCGGGCAGTTGATGGTCCAATAAAATCAAATCTGGCTCGATTTCGCCCGCCAACTTGATCCCCTCTTCTGCGTTCGGTGCCAACACAACACGGTATCCCATGGGGCTGAGATGCGTGTCGACGAGTTTTCGAATCGTCGCGCTATCGTCGATCACCAAAATCGTATGTTCGCTCATCCGGTCACTCCGCGAGTTTGAAGGAAGGGTTTTTTCGCGTTTGGAGCAGCTCGAGGATCCCCATTCGCAGTATTGTCTGATCCAACGCTTCGTCGGTCAGCGGTTTCGCTAGATAGTCGGCCGCTCCTAGTCCAATCGCCGAATCAGTAAATTCTGGCTCCGTTCGGCTGCTGATTATCACGACGGGTGGTACTGGCTTCTCAATCTGATGATTGAGTGCGGCAAGCAGTTCGAGTCCGCTCAAGTGAGGCATTTCCATGTCACTAAAGACGGCGGCGAAGTCGTGAGTTTTGATTTGCTGTAGGGCTTGCTTGCCATCAGCAACTTCCACAATGTCGACACCGTAGCGAGAGAGTGAGCGGACGACGCGTCGGCGGGCACTGACTGAATCGTCAGCGACTAGGACCGACAACCGCGTTCCCGGCGCCTCCGTCACAATTGGTTTCGGAATTTGTTCCCAAGCACTGAGTAAGTGCTGGTTCGCATGGATCATTCTGCGTGCGTCAAGCAAGAGGACCGTCTGTGCTAAACCTGAAAGCGTGGCGCCGGTACAAAATGGATGTTGCTTCAGCAAAGCTGGGAGTGGACGCACCACCACCTCTTCGGGACCAACGATTTCATCCACGACCAGGGTGACTCGCTTTGGTCCATCGGCGGCGGCGGATTGGTAGGCCAACACGATTCCTGTTTGATCCTCGGAAACTTCCGTCGATTCAGCATCGGGCCCGCCAGCAAAATCTCGCATTCGCAATCGCAACGATTCAGGATCCATTTTGCCGGCACTGAAAACCGACTGCATGGGCAGAGCAAATAATTGGCCGCCAGTTCGAAAGACCATCGCGTGCTGTACAAGCGAGGGAAGTGGAAAACTGAGTCGAATCCTGGTTCCTTGTCCCGGCATTGAATCGACTTCCAGCCAGCCACGCATACGCTTCAGTGTCGCGGCAACGACGTCCATGCCCACCCCGCGTCCGGCGACCTGGTTCGTTGATTGGCGAGTTGAGAATCCAGGTTGGAAAATCAGTTGAGCTAACTCATCTTTGCTGGCAGCATGATTAGGCGACAGCAGTCGACGTTCGATTCCACGTCGACGGATTGCATCGTAATCCAGACCTCGACCGTCATCTCTCACTTCAATCACGAGTATGTCTGGACCCGACTGGGCTTCGATCGTGATTACACCGGTTTCAGATTTTCCAGTTTGTTGGCGTTGCTCGACTGTTTCGATTCCATGGCAAACCGAGTTCCGAACGATATGCAACAACGGTTCATAGAGACGCTGCTGGAGTGTTCTTTCGATGCCCGAATGCTCTCCTACCAGACGCAATTCCACACGCTTCGATTCGGCCTTCGCTGCATCACGCACGGATCGCTGCAGTCGCTGAAACAAACCCGAAATAGGGGTTCGCCGCAATTCGACAAGTTCTTGACGGAACTGCCGAATAAACTGTGATACCGCAGCATTGCCCTCTGCTACCGGACGAGCACAATTCTTTACGTCCTGAGCGACTTCCATGACATCATTGGCAACCTCTGAAAGTTGAATCGAACTGTTCAGGTGAGGCGAAGAACGTGCTTCATTACTTAGCAATCGCATCTTCGATACGCTGCCGATCAGTTCGTGGTAGACCTCCTGTAGTGTCTCCAATTCGGTGTCACGGCGATTTCGTAACATCACCAACTCAGCCAGCATGTCCATCAACCGGTTTAGCTTCGAGGCTTTGACACGCACCGTTTCATCTTCGGTGGGGTCTTCGGTGAAACTGGGAAGCGACTTTGCTAGGATTGCAGGTGAATCGGAAATTCTTTCAATCGGCAAGTCATTGCAATTTGTTTCGCCCACCATCGTGCGGTTAAGGACATCAACAATCTGCAGCAACTTGTTTATATCAGGCCGCCGATTTGCTGTTTGATCTTCGCGGAGTTGATCCTCAAGCGAATGCATCTGATCCGCCAGTACGGTTAATCCAACACTCGCGGAGGCACCTTTGAGTGTATGGAGTTCACGCAATATTTGTTGGATCGAATCGTGGTCATCGGGGGCGGCTTCCAGTTTCAGTAAAGCCGCTTCCATCGCCCCAACACATTCAACGGTGTCTTCCACCAACGCGTCGCGCAACTCAATGTCCAAAGCTGCCAGGGCTGTATTGAGCTCTACTAGATCGAGCGGATGATTGCCGGTTTTTGTGGGCGAAGATTTGCTCGCTCTTGGTACTGCATCCGAAATACTTGCCGGTCCTTGAGTCCGATGCGATGCATGCATCTCCAGCGGACCAACCGGTGGTTCTTCGTTGGTCAGTTGTGGCTCTGCGGTTCTTAGATTTTGCATCAGCGACTGAATCTGTTTCGCCGACGGCACTACTAGGTTATCACTGCTCGGCTCGTGAGCATATTCGTCAAGCATTTCTTCGTGAATTCCCCAGCCACAATCCATTTGCAGAACATTCTCATCCTCCTCGATCAGATGTCCCCACCATTGCTCAATCCGCTGCAGAGAATCGGGTGGATTGGACCGTTGACTTTCGATCCACTGCCGTAAGTCGCCGATCGAGCTTCTAAGATTCTCAAGATCAGCCTCGCTACGTTGCTCACAGCTGAACGAATCGATACCGGCTCGTACCAATCGGGCAAAGCGATAGGCCTGAGAGCGGTTATCTAAGGAGGCAAGCAACTCGACGATCAGCTCACGATCCTGTTGAAAATTTGTGGGATGATTGTGATTCATGAGTATCCCTACGCCACCGGTGCTATGCCGTGCGTGAGTGTTGCGGCAGAGACCGCTGACGCGATTGGAGCAGGAGCAACAGCAAATTCGTTCTGATTCTCCACGCCACTTGCACCGCCGCAGAGTCGGTGAATCGTTTTTTGCAGCGGCGGGCTAATCTGGGTCAAAGCCTTGCTGGACCAATGGATACTTTCAGCGGTGCTTCGATTTTCAGAGGCGATTTTGGAAATTTGCTCCACCGCCAAAATCACATCCTGAGCAAGGTGCAATTGTTTCGCGGATGCGTCGGTGATTTGCTGGATATGGGTGGCGTCTTGCTCGATGCGGTCACAGATTTGTTTTATTCCTTGGCGAATTGCATCAGATCGGTCCATTTCGACTTGCATACGCTCGCACTGGCTTTCGACGCCGTGGATCGATTCCTGGGTAACGAGGTGAATCGAATCGATGAGAGCTGCAATTTCCTGTGTCGCATCGGCCGCCTGTTCGGCCAATTTACGGACTTCGTCGGCGACGATCGCGAAGCCGCGTCCATGTTCACCGGCGCGTAGGGATTCAATGGAGGCATTTAAAGCTAGCAGTTCCGTTCGCGCTGCGATGTCTCCGATGGTTGAAACCAGGGAGCCGATCTGTTGCGTTGGATCACACAACCCCCGCAATTTCTTTTCGCGAGTTTTTGCATCACCACGGATGTCTTTCAAGCCTTGGAGCTGGTCGGTCACCATCGCTAATGCTTCCGCCGCTGAGGTCCCATTTTTCTTCACGGTGCGACTAGCTGCATCAGCGTGGTCAGAAGCGGTATCAATCGTCGCGGACAGTTGTTCGACGTAAGTGGTGGTCTTCAAGACCGCTTGGCTTTGTGTGTCAACGCCCTTGGAAATGGTCTTGACGTGTTGCTGAATATCAGTCGCCTCACCACTGAAGCGTTGAAATTCGCATTCCAGGAGACCACCAAGTTCCACCAGCATTCGTCGTAGCTCATTGCTGGAGACTGTTCGGTTTTCTTCGCGTCCGTCAAGCAGTTTGACTATGGATTGGAAGTCCCTTGACTGTGACCTTGTTGCCGAAGCAACCTTTTCCCAGTGCTCCGATATCGCGCCGACATGTTTTGCAGCTTGGTCGATTTCAGTCGTGCCGGTTTGCGTCTCGGAGGCCTGCTCGTGATCGGCAACTACCTTTGACAATTGGGCGAGACCACGATTGAAACGCCGGCTCAAATACAACGAGCAGCTTGATGTTAATCCGAAGGAACCAACGATCGCTGCCCCTGTTCCGAGGGGATTGTCGCCCAGTAGTAACCCGGCGGCCAGGCTCACCAAGGCAACGGTTCCATGAGACAATAGAAATTGGGAAGAAAGCTTCACTGCGTATTTCCTTCGTGCTTCAGGGCTGCGGCGGGGTGGTGCCACGATTCCTCTAGTAATTTCTGGGCGATTTTCAGCACTGCTTTTTCATCAAGGATACGCACGATCTGACCACGGAAAATGGAGGTTCCCATGATCAGATTGGGATTGGTTTCTTCGTGCCTTAATTCCGGCGTCATCAGAGTTTCCAGCGATTCCAATGCGGCAGCCTCCGCTACGGGCATCGCCCAACTCATCCGGTCACCCAGGATGATCAGCCTGTCTTGCGGTTTTGACGAGTGATTGCCATCCATGTCGAGCAGTTGATCGAGTGCTAGGACCGGAATGAATTCACTGCGGTAATGGCAAAGTCCAGCCAATGCGGCATGGCAACCGGGAACGGGTACCAAGGCAGGCGCAATCGTCACTTCCCGAACGGCTATCGCTGGAACGGAAAACCATCGGGATCCCGTTCTGAAAATAAACTGCTTTTCCGAATCAATCTTTGCTATTCGATCGGGAGGTCTCGGGGCGGACTTCAGTGCGTGCATGTTGTTGGTGATCGTTGTGTGTTTGACGCGATAAGTTCAACGGCTAGCTTTTCTTGAGCTGAATTGCAAGTCGCAGCTTGATCGCATTGAGCCGGTTCAATGATTCATCTTGATTCAACGATTCTTCCTGGAGCTGCTCCGTTTGGTCAGCTTCCAAAAGGTCTGCTGCCTGAGAACGGTCATTTTCAGGTGGGCTGGTCGGTTCTTCGCTTTCAAGCGGCTGACTCGGATTCAAGCCTTGGGAGGCCTGTTCCAATGCAATTCTTTCTTGCTCCGCACGCTGTCCCCGCTCATGTTCACGAAGGGCGAACGCAACTTCATCAAGCCGACTCATTGTTGATAAAATGAATCGATCTAGTTCATCCTGCAGCTGTTCGATGCAATGCAGCCCTTTGACCGGTTCATTCTCTGATGGCAGCTCAAGTTCATTCGTCTCAGTCAACATCCGTGGTTTCCTGGTGAGAGGGGGACTCTGTGAGTGTCGCAGTATCTGTTCGGTAGACGACCGCTCTGTTCGCTTGCTCGAAGGGTGGGTCCAGCCGTAGCAAGCGCCCGACGGTTGACAGCAGTCTTTCATCGGAGACCGGCTTTGGCAGATAAGCACCCAGCTGGGTCCCGAGTAAATTCAAGTGTCGTGCTGTATCACGAGTCAAAAAAACAATCGGAACCCCGGACGACATCTGTTCTAAAGCGAGGATTTCCTGGCAGGCTGTGTAGCCGTCCATTTCCGGCATTTGAATGTCCAAGATCACTAGGTCAGGTTGATCGCGTTGAGCAGAACGCACGGCTTCTAAGCCGTCGCTCGCCAAAATGACGTCGTAGCCGGCGGCTGTGAGCGTGCGGCGGAGAATCGCTCGGACTGAGCGGCTATCGTCGGCGACCAAGATTTTGTGCTGTTGCATCAACACTCTCCATACACCGCCAAAAAGTGCAGGATCGCACGTTGGACAGGTGGACTAACCAGGGATTCAACTTCGGTAACCCGGCTGTCTCGAAAGCATCATGCTGGACGAGACCCGTGGCTTTGCGTCCCAATCTCACGATCGGTTTGCCATTTTCGGCGAACCCTCTCCTGTTGCTGCCCAGACCGTCCGGAAAAGTCGGAGCGGTAGATCATCGGCAAGAAAAGAGTGCTGGGCCGAATGCCCGCGCTGAACGCGTTTTGGGACGCGTCCACGTCAAACATGCGACACGCCTAGCGGGAGTCAAGCGTGACTCGCAACCGACTGATGCGATGTCAAGTTTGTAGGGATCAAGAATACCGCGAGGACCAATGATATTTTTCACGCGGGCGAGAACACGTGCTGAAGATTCCTTGATTTTCTTCTTCGGCACTGCTTGCCGTTAGGATTGTATTTGTGGCAGGGTGGTCCTAAGCGAAGGACGCTGGGTTGCAAGGGGGAAGAATTAAAAGCTCCCGTCGCTGAGGCAAAAAAGAAAAAACGGGAATTCGCGCAAAATAACATGCACTCGCAGAAATCGGCAGGCGAGAAACGCGTACCAACTCGCCAGCGCGACCCGTTCGCTAAGCGGCGGATTTGGAGTGCGTCTCCAACCGCAGGAAGGCATTTACGACTTAATCCCGATGATGCCAGTCATCCCTACAGAATAAAGCCAAGTGGCGGCATGTTTGGGTTGTACTGGTAAAACGACTCGATGTTGGGGAGCACTGTCTTTAGATCGGCAGCATTATTAACTCCGAACCACATTGCGATTTCAGCGGCCATCTCGTCAACCGAGGTGGTCGGAATCAGGCGTCCACGGCCAAGGTTCAGATTCCCAGCATCAGGATGGATTGGAGTCTTCAAGGAAAGTGGAAAGTCACCAAACAATCGTCCACCCTTCACAGCGCCACCCATCAAACATTGAACGGCTCCCCACGCATGATCTGATCCCTGCCCGTTTGTTCCGAGGGTCCGTCCGAAATCTGACGCCGTGAACGTCAACACATCGTCTTGACAGTTCAGTTCGACTGTCGCGTCATAGAAAGACTTTAATGCGCGACTTACTTGCGGCAGCAAATTCTCTTGAGCGCCGAGCAAATTCGAATGGTTATCAAATCCACCGATTGAAACGAAGAAGACTTGTCGACTTTGGTTCAGGTCAGAACTTGCACCAATCACCTGTGCGATCCTCTTCATCCGTTGACTCAATGAGTCGGGATCAAAATTGGTATCAAGGGTTACCTTATTGACCTGCGTGTTGAAGTCAATTGCGGCATCAATCGAGCCACGATGGGATTGAGCGAACGATTTGGCCAGCAAATCGCTGTACGTTTGATCCAACATGCTGTCGACATACTTTTTAAACATTCGGTTTTGTATATTCGCATTGTTGTAATACGAAACCTGAGTCGCACCGTTTTGCCCAATTGCATAGGGAATCACACTTCCACCGGTTTGGAACATGTTCACACCGTTGAGTGAAATGTTCATCGATACCGAGGGATTCAGGTTGCTCGCCTGGAGAAGATCGGACATGCGACCACCCCATCCAGTAATCTGAGAGCGGGTGTGGGGCGCCCCGGTCATCCAGTGGCGTTGTAAGTCCGCATGGGAAAAAAGACCTAGTGGGAGATTGGCCTGATTGTTGTAATCGGCTCGGGTGGTCGGCTCGATCAGGGAACCAACATTGGCGAGGAACGATACTTTGCCATCCTGATAAAGCTTTGCGATCCCGCCGTCCAACTGCTTGTTGCCATCGTCCACCAAGTTGCCGTTGTCATCGTAGGTTCGTGCATTATGGCCAAAGCCTGGATGCAGGCCGAACGCGCGGTCCATTGAATTGAGCGGATTATTGATCGCTAATAAATCAGACTCTCGTAAGGCCAGGCCCCCTTCATTGTTATTGCCATCGTCATAGCCGCCACGAGCCGATGCATAGTCATCGTACTCGTTCGCGTTCGAGCTCGACGCGCTGTTCCGCGGAACCAACATGTTGTAAGCATCATTGCCACCGAACAAAAACAAGCAGACCAAAGCCTTGTATCCGCTTGTATCTGCAGTCGCCGCGGCCGCTTTGGTAGCCTGCAAGTTCAAAATGGTCGACATAACCGACGTGTGGGTCATCATTCCACAGCTAGCAGCCGCGGCTTTTAAAATTGACCGGCGAGAGGCTCGTGCGTCACTTTCGTATGTCATGTCAAGGTCTCCGAGAGATAAGGTTGCGGAGAAGAGGGGTAAGGAGGATCAACACGCAGGGTGTCATTGTTCAATGGCGCAATCAGGCGAAAGCACAACCGCGGTGAGTAAGGCGTTTAGTCGCTGTCTCGCAGAGCCATTTTCGGAGGTGACTGCCTCAAGGATATTTGCCTTTGTCTGCTCACTCAGGCTGCCATTACAAAGCAACAAATCGAAACGCTGCAGAATCTCGGGAAGATTTGCGACGTCGTTTGCCAAGTCAAGCTCCTCATCAAGATTGAAACTGATTCGACACCATCTTCTCTCCCCATTACCTTCATCGCGTGTGCGGTAATCTACATAGAGATTACGCCCAAAGATCGCGAATCGATTGATCAGGCGATTCGCTGTGAGCGCCGTCATGACCTGAAATTCAGGAGCAAAAAGTGCTTCCCGTGGGCTACGTCTTGAAGGGACGTAGCCAATGATGTCGCCAGGCGGTTGATAATCTGGGAGGTAATAGTTGAAGACGCTGGGCGATCTAAATGGCATCTGGCCGATGTCACCTTCGATTTGTTGGGTTAACATCATGTAAGGTTGCCCAGTCACTGAATCGAGGTGGGTTGTTCCGCCTCTGATTTCGGCAGTTGGTCGCATCGCACGAATCCAAGAGGTGACTCGTTGAATTGGTTCTTTGAGGCGACTGTGTTCGGTTCCGCGAGTGATCACTTCGACTCGCAGTGGATCGCGTTTTCGTACCAAACGCTGTCCCCGCACTGCTTCAGGATCCAGCAAGATCGCCTTGATCACGGCCTGCATATCGCCTCGCTGCCCCGATCCATTGTCTCGAAAGACTCGCGTTACACGGCGCAGGTAGGCTCGCGAGGGATTTGACTTCACCAACCGTTGAATTAGCAAGCGACTGATGAAAGGCGCGACGTTGGGATGATTGGCAATCACGTCGAGCGCCTCATTGACCTCTTTCATCGCTGCGGCATTTGTCAAATTGCTTGGTAGCGGCTGCAGTGTGACACCAAAAATCGTCTTGCTTCTTGGAGCGTTTGGGTCAGGCTCACCGGGGTTATTTGGATCTTCTTGATAGTTGTAATTGTTGTCGTGCTCCTGGTGATGCATCACCATTGGATGACCGTAATTGCGACGGCCATGGAATCGGTCGTCGGTATTGTGGAACTGTTTGAAACCGGTGAACACTCGAGCCAGTTCAGTGATTCCGTTATTGTCGTACGTCGGAATCAATTCTCCATTTTCGTCCAGTTTCAATCGGCCGTCTTGATGCAATTCATATAGTCCCACCGAAAACAACTGCATGATCTCTCGCGCGTAGTTTTCGTCCGGCCAACGTCCTGCAGAGATATTGGCTTTTCGGTTTCGCCATGAGCTCAAATAGACACCCATACAGGGATGCATGGTTACGTCACCAAGTAAGTCGCGATAATTCCCATCCGCGTGCCTGGCGAGCATATCGTAGTAGTCGCTCATTCCCAACCAATAGGGAATGGCGTTTTCGTTATTGCCGATCCCTGGCGCAGTTTCACTGTTGAAGCTCTGTCCGGTGTGGCTGATGACAAAGATTTGGGAAAGTGCCCAGGCTACTTTCTGACGCAACTGATCTTCACGGGCCAACGCGATGTGCCACCAGGCCTGGTATCGATAGAGGCTGATACCAATGCCTGCTTGATTCGGCTGGCGACCGTTTGCAGCAACCATTTCGCGGGCGAGTTCTTCATGAGAACTGATTGGCAGACGGAACTGCTGATCAATCCATTGACCGCAAGCACGCCGGTATCCCACCTGACCGATGCGTTCCGCCAGATCATCGATCTGTTCTTGGGTCGCACCGAACGTTGCTTTCGACAGAAATTGCGAAGCACGAATCTTGTGGCGTATCGCGCGAACTTCGCGACCATTATCGGCTTCGAACGTTCCCGCATCAGCCGAGGAAAAAGCAAATGTGATCAAGAGTGGGAAAATCGCGATCATTCGCAATTGACTCTTGAGACGAAACAGAGAGCCGGCATTCATCGTGGCCACCACCCTTTTTGAAAAGTCGATAAGCAGACTCCGATCGTGTGAAGTTGGAGTCTGAAGGATGAGATTTCCGCCGCCCGAAGCAGCTGGGAGCGGCGAGCATAGCGGAGGTGACCTGATCTGGCAAAGACAATTTCCATTAGAGGGGGTTTTAGGGCTGCGTAAAGCCCCTAGTCCTCATAAATTCAACAGACTGGCACCGAGGGCGGCGAGAGGATTGGCCGAAGCGAATCACCTGGCAGCTTGTATGTCTCGACCGTTAGTGACGACAGGTTTGTGACTGCTAACAGAATTCACCGTGAATTGAATTTTGGCGACCGTTTGAGGGTCGCTAACGGGACGCTGTTTCACCGACTTGAGCCATGGATCGATGATTCCTAGATTCAAAAGTTGCGGTCGTCTTGCCAATGCCGCTGACTATTGAAAACTCTTTTCCAGATGCCGCTTTAAAAACGACTTTAGCTTTCGGCTGCGAACCTGCTGAAGTTTGGTGAGATTCAACGTCACGCGTGTGTGGCGTTGATCGCTGGCGTCGACCGGGCCATTGATTCCTAATGCGGAGAACTGCTCCATGTCGACAGCCTCGGGTGGGCCGGCCAAGGTGACTTTTAAACTGTCAGGAGTTTTGGTTTCGATCTCTGCCCATGCTTGATTGCGCCCGTTTGGTTTGACTTGCACTTTGTTGGGCTGATCAAATTCCAATGAATCATCTCCGGCAACCTGCTCCAGCAGTTCAAAAATCCGATCGACGATCTCCAGCGGCCATTCAGGTTCAGTTCCCCGCGGAAAGCCCTTTTGCAATGAGTGCCAACGTCGCCCTAGCGCACGCCATGGATCGAGCGTGCGCGACTTCGCTTTGGATGTTGAACGTTCTTCCGTTGTCAGTGGGCCCTTCGATGCTGACTTCGCTTTGGTAACCATCGTTCGCGATGATTTTTTCGGCGGTGATTTTTTTCCCGCCAATGACCTGTTGGTAGCTGTTGATGCTTGGCTGGCTGCGGCTTTCGCATTTTTCGCAACCGATTTCTTGGTCGGATTCGTGGCGGCTTGCGTTGATGCTGTCCAAGCCTGCCTTTTCCTGGCAGTTGCCAGACCTTTCTCCTGTAAAGCCTGCTTCACGAAGGTTGCGGTAGCCGAGCGTGCCGCACCTGTTTTTTTGCCACGCTTTGACTTGGCTTCTAAGGCTAGTGCTTCGGGTGTTCCCGCGAACACCAACTCGCCACCATGGACTCCAGCGCCGGGTCCCATGTCGATGATCCAGTCGGCGCATTTGATTACATCCAAATTGTGCTCGATTACGACGACGGTATTTCCTAGGTCGACCAATCGTTGCAAGACACTTAGCAACTTGTCGATATCATCAAAATGCAATCCGGTCGTCGGCTCGTCGAGCAGATAAAGGGTGTTGCCGGTCATCGGTCTGCTAAGTTCGCTTGCCAGTTTAACCCGTTGTGCTTCCCCACCGGACAACGTTGGGGCGGCTTGCCCTAGCGTCAGATAATCCAAGCCGACATCGCAGAGGGTTTGCAGGATGCCCGCGATCTTTGGGTAGTTCGCAAATAGCTCGACAGCATCACCGCACTGCATCTCCAGCACATCGGCAATCGACTTTCCGTGCAGTTTGACTTCCAGAACGTCTTGGTTGTAGCGACGCGAGTTGCATTCATCACAGGGTACGTATACATCGGGCAAGAAATGCATCTCGACGCATAGCTGTCCGCTTCCCTCGCAGGTTTCGCAGCGACCTCCAGCGACATTGAAACTAAATGTTCGCGCGGTGAACCGTCGCTCAGCCGCTTCGGGGATTTCCGAGAACACTTTGCGAATCAAATCAAAAGCGCCGGTGTAGGTCGCGGGATTACTACTCGGTGAGTTTCCGAGCGGCGACTGGTCAACCTGAATGACTTTGTCAATAAATCGCACGCCCTCGATTTTGTCGTGACGACCGGGCCGCGTTCGAGCTCGGTGGAGACGTCGAGCCAACGCGGGATACAAAATCGAATCGATCAAGGAGCTTTTGCCACTCCCGCTGGGACCAGTGACCGCCGTAAAGACCCCGAGTGGCAGTTCCAAGTCGACGGCGTTCAGGTTGTTTTCGCGCGCTCCGAGGATTTTCAGAAAGTTGACATACGGCTCGCCATTCTTTCGCAGTACCGGTCGGCGTCCGGTTGGAACGGCGATCGTCTTGGTCCCCTGGATATATCCAGCCGTCACCGATTGATCGACCGGTTCAATTTGCTTTGGCGTTCCCTCGGCGACGATGCGTCCTCCGTGACGTCCAGCACGGGGACCAAAGTCGCACAGATAATCGCTGCTTGCAATGACATCACGATCATGTTCGACCACTAGCAATGTATTTCCCAAATCCCGTAGTCGGTGCAATGCTTTGATCAGCCGCAGATTATCACGGGGATGGAGGCCAATCGTTGGTTCATCCAATACATAAAGCACGCCACACAGTCCGCTGCCCAGTTGTGCCGCCAACCGAATACGTTGGGACTCCCCTCCCGATAGTGTCCTGGCGCCGCGGTGGAGGGTTAGATAGTCAAGTCCAACATCGAGTAGGAACCCAACGCGCGACTGAACCTCACGCACCAATTCTCCCGCGATTTTTCGTTCACGGCGATCGAGCTTCCAAGCGCGAAGTTTTTCCCCCAACCGATCTATTGGAATATGCACGTGGTGGGCGATCGTATGCCCGCGAACGCGCACGGCCCCCGCATCATCCCGCAATC
>JAYZAR010000067.1:0-5106 GCA_036339635.1 Planctomycetota bacterium
CTGTTGCGTCAAATGCTGATCGTTGTGTCGATTGGATTCGTAGTGATGAGCTTGCTGCTGCATTCAAGTGATCAATCGGGTTTGGCTGCGAAGTGGCCGTTCTTGTTGCTTGGCGGGATACTTATGTTTATTTCGGCACGCAGTGTTGATGTCACCTCACTCGTTGATGGGTTGCGGCAGGGACAGGCTTCTCTAGTACATTTGCCGAGAGAATCTTGGGTTCAGCGGACGCGGCATTCGCTTGGGCAACGCCGTGACCGAGTCCGCCTGCAACGGGCGATGAAACGCGAACGCGGTGAGGCGGCAGATGCGCAGCGGTTGGACGAGATTCTCCATCGGTTGCACCACGACGGTGTCCAATCGCTTAGCGTTGAGGATCGTAAAATCTTGGATCGCGTAAGTGAGAACTTGCGTCGCGAACGCGGGACTCCGGAATCGATGAAGTGATTTTCTTAGGATCGGCAGCCCACTGACCTTCGTGTTGCGATTAGAATTCTGCGTTACGGTTCGGTCGGTTTTCGTCGTGGCGGAGGTCTCTCATGCGGTTTCCAACTCTTTTTCTGGGCGTTTATTTACTCGCCACCCTCGGAATTTCGTGCAATGGGTGGTCGCAGGAGGCCGAGCCGGAGGTTGCCACCGTTGATCAAACGCAGGAGGTGACTTCCGGGACTGAAGAGCAGGGCAGCGACGATCCTGTGGTCGGCGTTGGTGCTGGTGAAGTTTCGCCTATTCTGCAAGCAGCCGGTCCCAGCGATCAGGAGGCAGACCGCATCTCGGTTGGTTCGAGTGGGGGGGAGGCGAGCGGAGAGGCCGCTGGCGCCTCGGTCGACTCCGGCTCGATTGATATGACGCCGGTAATCTTGCTGGTGGTCGGGATTGTTTCCGTGTTGGGGATGATCATCGGATTAAAACTCAACGCCTTTTTAGCGCTCATCATTTCGGCATTGATCGTCAGTTTGGGCGTTGGCTTGGTGCAAGGCCAAGATGCTGGGGCGCGGATGAATGCGGTGGTTCAAGGGTTTGGTAGCTCCGCAGGCGGCATTGGGATCGTGATCGCGATGGCAGCCATCATTGGGAAGTGCATGCTAGACAGTGGTGCTGCCGATCGGATTGTTCGCAGCGCCGTGCATGTGACCGGCGAAAAGAAAGCGTCCTTTGGATTGATGGTAAGCGGATTCATTCTTGCGATCCCCGTCTTTTTCGATACGGTCTTTTATTTGCTGGTTCCGCTGGCTCGGAGTTTGTATCGACGCACGAATAAAAACTATTTGAAATACCTGATGGCGATTGGCACCGGCGGTGGGATCACACACACGCTGGTTCCCCCCACTCCGGGGCCGCTTCTGGTCGCTGCGATTCTCGGTGTTGATATTGGCGTGATGATGTTGGTTGGAACACTCGTCGCGATTCCCTCGGCGATTGCGGGTTTGATCTTTTCGACGGTGGTGGATAAGGTCATGCCCGTTGAAATGCGGCCGCTCGGCGCAAAGGAGGAAAAACATCAGGCTTTGGCCGAGGATAAGTTGCCCTCTTTGTGGGTCTCACTGTTGCCGGTTCTGATTCCCGTGGTGTTGATCGGCGCCGGGACTATGGCAACAACGATCGCCGATAGCGAAGATCGCGCGAAACTGCAGATTGCCGACATTACAGACTACGAGCAATTCGCGAATCTGTTGGGCACTGCTGATGCCGATTCACCGGGTGCATGTGTGTTGGCCAGTGCCCGGATCGATCCGTCTGAGCGGCAACTCTTGAAATCGCCGCCTGTCGATGAAGCAGGTCAGCAGCGGTACATCGCAATTTTAAATCGGGTCCTGATGGATGATCATTTCTATCGTGAGGAAGCCTTTCTTGGAGTGCCCTTGTCAAATCTCTCCAAGGAAATGCTGGAAGCCAATCAGTTGAGAATGAAGCCAGTTGATCGTCGCCGAATGAACCGTTCATTATTAGAAGATGCTTACTCGGGCTTGGTTGCCGAGCATGACTGGGACACCCCACAAAGAAAGATTGCAAGCAGGCTTTTGCTACCGAGCAATGCGAACTTTGCGCTCACGTTGGCGGCGATTGTTGCGATGTTAACGCTAAAGTACGTTCGCTCTCTCTCCTGGCGAAGTTTGGGTGACGATGTGGAAGACTCATTGATGAGTGGCGGTATTATCATCTTGATAACGGCTGCTGGCGGTGCCTTTGGCGCGATGCTCGGGGATACGAACATCAGCGATACCATTAAGGATTACTTTTCCGAAGCTGGAGCTTCCGGACTTGCGCTGCTCTTTCTCGCTTGGGGAATCGCGTCAGTGCTGAAGGTTGCCCAAGGAAGCAGCACGGTAGCGATGATCGTTGGGGCGGGTATGATGGCAGCTATCATCGGTGATGCAAAACCCGAGTTTCATTTGGTTTACGTGGCCGCAGCCGTGGGGACAGGCTCGCTGTTCGGTAGCTGGATGAATGACAGCGGTTTTTGGGTGTTCACTAAGATGGGCGGTTTGACGGAGGGTGAGTCGCTTCGGAGTTGGACACCTTTGTTGGCTGTGTTGTCGATTGTTGGGTTGTTGGTCACCATCTTTTTGAGTGAATTTTTGCCCATGAAAGCAAGTCTATGAGTTGGCAAGGGAGTGCTGATGACCGCAACATCGTTACCGCCGGATGCCTGATCGCCACAGGCTCTGCGGTTCTGACAGGGTTCTTGTTGTTTATCAACGGATCTTTGGTCATGGCTGTTTTGACCGCGCTTGCCCAGTCGGGGCCGGAGTGGATATCTAAGCCTGCTTTCTCGCAATTCATGTTGTTTGCGATGCCCGTTTTTCTCGTGGTAATCGAGTGGATGATGATCGATTATGTCCGGACCCGATTGAGGAAGCGACCCAGCGAATAGTTGACTTTCTTGCCAAGGGTAAAACTTGAACGATGCAACTTTATCTCGTGAGACATGCGGAGAGTGAAAACAATGCGCGGCCAATCGAGTTGCGAGTCGAAGATCCGTCAATCACGGATCTTGGCCATCGCCAGGCTCTGCACTTATCAAAATGGATGGAATCGTTAGCGATCGACACCTTGATCACGAGTCCGGTTCGCCGAGCGCTGCAGACGACTCGATACATTGCCCAAGCGACAGGCAGTCATGTGCACGTCTGGGCGGATATCTTTGAGGAAGGGGGAATCTACCGGGGGCACGGGCCAAACGCCGTCGAGGGAGGGCCTGGACTCACACGAAGGGACGTAATTGAACACGTGGTTGATTCCGGCGATGATTGCACACTCGACGATTCGATCACCCCAGAGGGGTGGTGGGGCCGCACCCGAGAAACCCCAGATCAAGCACATCAGCGGTCTTGGAATGTCAAGCAACGCCTTATCAAAACGTTTGGTTCAAATGGGGATTCCGTTGTTGCCGTGATTCATGCCGACCTGAAGCGTCGCTTACTGATTCAGCTACTTGGTGATCCCGCCGAAGCCATTGGGTTCGGGCACTTGCGCAACACAGGCGTGACGAAATTAGTCTATAACGGAGATGATTGGACGTTGGATTGGTTCAATTCAATCAGTCATCTTCCAAACGATCTGATCACGAACAATTTGCAACCATGATCTTGCGAGATTGGATGTTGCCATCGGTCTCGGATTCGTCCGCTCACACATGATGCACTCTCGTACTTTTTGTTTGCTGCTGCTTTTATTTGGGCCGCTCGCATCCGCGCAAGATCCGCCAGGCAGCCATCAAGACAATAGGACGGGGGAACTTTCTGAAATCAGTCGGATCCTGGATGAAGTCGAAATGGAAATCGATCGACGTCAGGCTCTCCTTCAAGCGGGCAGTCGTATCCATGCGAATTACTTTCGCGATCTCGTGCGCGACTATCGGCAAGCTGTTAACGATATAACCTTTGCGAGACAGCAAAACCTGCTCGCCAAGCTCAGTTCGCTGCAACGTACCGAGCGCCGTTTGGCATTGCGGTTATGGCAATTGGATCGCTTGCGGCCACTCATGTCAGAGGTGGACGAAGAGTATCATTCATTGACAAGAGTGATGCGGGACCTAAAAGTCAACTATTCTAAAAGAGTTAAAGATGATTTGATTGCTGGGCGGTTTCTTCACTTATTAGCCAAGGTAGCAGAGGTCGAGCATGAGCGTTTGCAGCGACGCCTGCTATCCGAGCGATTCTTTTACGACGTGAGGATGTGGGATGACCTGTTGGCAGAGCAAGATCGCCAACAGGAAAACCAAATCGCAGATATGTTGCTCGGCCCAATGGATCGCTTGCGTATTCCCATTCAACGACTGACAAGGCTGAAATGGAAAGAGGGAAGGCTTGCTGTTGATCGTAGCCACTGGGAAGATTTGTTTCTGCCGGAATCTTTGTCGAGTATTGCGTTGGAGGTGGCAACGGAATTGGAGGTCCGTGGCTGGAAACTTTCCAGTCAGGGTTACCGTAGTTTCCTGCCCGAAAATGTGTTTCACGGACGTGAGCCGGGAGTTGTTCTGTTATTTCAAAACCTTCGGTATGCGGCAACGGAGCAGGGTAAGGTTAAAATCCGGTCAACCAATTTGCACGATGACAAGGGAGGAGAATTTTCCACTGAAGAGCTGCGGGGAAAGTTCGCCAACATCGATGGTCGGTACCTGTTTTCGCTTGAGGAGCTCGAAGGAGCGAAACGGCAACTATTGGTGACGGACCATTCCGGCGAGTTTAAGCTAACACTCCGAAACTTTGGTATCGATAACTTGGAGTTAATTCAGGACCAAGTGCGGGCCGTGGTTCGCGTCAAAACGGAATCGGAATCGTTAGCGAGAGAGGGTGTGACGATCGCCGACATTTATGCTCAGAACACCGACTGGTTTGAAAAAGAGATTCTTTCTCAGCTCCAATGTGTCGGCGTTTTGATTCCCGAAACACGCTTTGATCCGCTTGTAATTGAGCGAGTGACGACGAAGCTGCGTGTTGCCGATCCTGTCGTCGTGCAGGGACTGAAGCAACTACTTGAGCAAATTGACAGCGACCATTTCAAAACGCGAACCAAAGCGACCCAGAGGTTGGAATCGAATCTTCCATCTTACGGCCCGTTGCTTGCTGATCTCCGCGGGAACCATTCTTTATCACTCGAAGC
>JAYZAR010000068.1:0-35150 GCA_036339635.1 Planctomycetota bacterium
GACAGTGCTGGGAACTCAACGAACTTCGGCCGTCTGGTTTTCAATTCCACAGGTTCCGTCACGATCGACGAAGACAGTTCGATGACGGTGGCTGGTCCAAGTACGGCTGGCGGGGATTTGGAACTATCGAGCTCTGGTGATATGTTGTTGCAGTCGATTGTGGATGTGACCGATGAAACGGCTCGCTTGAATGCCGTTGGTGGGATTTTCGACGGTGAAGGGACAATTGCGACTGATCTGCGAGCGGCGAGAGTCGATTTGCTGGCTGCTCAGATTGGAGAAGAACTGAATCCGTTTGAAGTGGTGGCGACAAGTGTATTGAACGCTGATACATCGCAATCGGGTGGTCATATCATCCTGTCAAATGGTTTCGGAGATCTTCCGATTGGGCAGTTCACTGCTGGCGTGGGTGATGTCACTTTGGTTGCAAGTGATGATGTGCTCAAAGTCAGCGCAGACTCGTTGTTGGTTTCAGATGATCTCTCGGTTTTGGCAAACAATGATCTGGATGATGGAAACTATGCGATTGATTTGTCGACGAATGTTAATGAGTTTGAGGCAACCGTTGAAGGTTTAAATCGGGGCGACATTCGAATCCTTGAACGTGATACGATCCGTTTGGCCTCGTCCGATCATCTTGCGGATGAGGTTGTCCAAACGGCGAATGGTCAGATCGAGATTGTCGCCACGAACGGCATTCATGTCATGGATTACTCGATTGGCGATGATGGTCCCGATCGTAAAGATGATCAAGAGTTGATCGCGCGTGGTGTGCATGGGCGAATTGATTTAGAAGTGGTCGCAGAGGGTGGTGTCGTCGAGCTGGATAAAACCGTTCAGTTGTTTGCCGAGAAGAAAACACCGAATGCGATATTCGATGATCCACAAAGCGAAAATACTCCGTCGGATCTTGGTTTGGCACGTGAGGAGCGCAGCGTGTTCATTCTGGCGGATTCGGTTCGGTTGGGAACTGAGATCGAGATTTTTACTGGTCAGGATCAGGGGACGGCTCGAGTCTTTGCGTCGCGTCCACTTGATCTAGTGCCGCCGGGTGAGAATCAGCCATTTCCTGATACAGATGTTGTTCGTGATGGCGACTCGGCCTTTTTCGTCGCAAGTAGTGTGCGGACGAATACACTCGAGCAAGCGATGGCGAATGATGCTCTTGGGACTTTGTCGCTTGATCTTGGCCAAGATGGCGAGCGTGGTTTGAGCATCGATATTGATTGGGGGGCTCCCTCGGAAACCAGTCAAGCCGGTGAGCCTGAAAGGTTTCAGCGAATCGATGGTCTTGATGCCGACATGCAAACCTTTGTCGACCAGAACGGCGACATTGTTGAGAGCAATGTTTCCCCCAATGCTCGCCTAACGATCGAGCATCTCTATTCCGAATCCGACATCCTGAATAGCACCGCGAATGGTCGTCGATCCGCGACAGGTCCTCTCGAAGTGCGTTTTTCTGTCCGTCATCATGCTTCGATCCTGGTGCTTGGTTCTGATGTGCAGCAGGGAATCGCTGCGAATGAGGTTGAGGGTGGAGTGGTTTCGTCGACGGACGATCCGAGGACAGATCCATCGCTTGAAAATGGCAGAGCAACCTTCATTATTCCTGCGATTTCAATTCCGGTGGCGTTCTTTCCGGTGCGCGAAGTAATTCCAGAAATCGTGACAACCGATTTTGTAATCCCCGGTGAAAGTAACGTCGAGTTTGTTCAACCGCCTTTTGAATCCGATGAGGTTTTGGTTCTTCAGCCCGTGGTACGAGATGAGTATTTTCAAATTCGGGTCTTGTCGCCTGATCCAGACGGTGAAGATTTGGCAGTTCAGCGACTGCCAGATGACATCCTCGATGGTGACAAGATAAAAGATCTGCTGAGCCGTTTACCTGATGGGCGTTACGAAATTGAATACGTGCTTGGTGATTCCGCCAATCGAACGTTTGTTAAAGTCGATGTTCGAAGTGGCGAAGCCACGATACCAGGGGAATCCTTCGATGAAGGAATTCTGCGATTGAAAGAAGTGCAGGAGAAAATTCTTCTACCACAGGTTGATGGTCCGGTTGAAGTGCCACAGCAGGATGAGAAGTTGCCGGTTGATAACGAAGCTGAAAAACTTGACGCAGAAGATGACGAGATGCTACTTGATGACGCCTCAGATCAATCCTCACCGCCATTATCGACCAACTTGATTCCGCTTGTTGGTGGGTACACGGTGACAACGGCTTGGTCGCGACGTAAGCATTCATCAAGGTTTTCGAAAGCATCCGCGTATGCAAAACGTTGGCATCATCGAACCATTTCGTAAATGAGTTTAAATGATTAAGCGGGACACTAAATTCAATCAAGCGTGTTGGCTAGATCAGTAGAGCAAGCGACCAACCAAACGATTTCGATTCCACAAACTATTACGCCTTTTTGTCATGGCTAAAGAACAACCGCACGAAGATCCAAATTCCTACGACGACTCACAATCCGAGCCGCAACAGGATGAGAACATTCAAGAGACGGTTCGCGAGGAATCGCTGCCAGAGGAGCCGGTGCGTAGACCCATTGGCGAATCAACGTTTATTCCCGTAGGGGAAGATAACGCCACCTCAGATGAATCGTCAGGTGATGAGATAGAGAAAACGATTGTTGGTGATGATCTGACTGTGCAGTTCGACGCTACAGTTCCGGTTGACGCGACCCTCGATGAAGATGCCATTCATGCAGACTTGGACAAGACGGTCGATGGGTTGGCAGTCGATCAGACCATGCCGGTTGAGGAAAGTGACGCTGCTGAGGCTGCAGAGGACGCGAAAACGAAAATGCAGGTTACCGTCGAGGCTGGGGATGTCGAATGCACCGTGCAGAATCGCCGTTCCTCGATGGATATGGCAGCAACAGCTGGTTCGATCATGGCGAGTTCGGACATTAACTTCACCGTGAATCCACGTGATTTGTCGGCGGAAGATTTGGAATCCTGGAATGTGCGTGTGGGTAAATCAAAACCTTCGTTGCCGATGTCGGCTGACCAAACAATTGCTGATGCGCAATTGCAGCGACTGCGGAAATGTGATGTTACGGAGGTGCAGGCGGATCCGGCGAAAGTTGCTGATTACAAGCTGGTGGGTAAGCTCGGCCAGGGTGGAATGGGTGATGTTTATGCCGCGAGGCAAGGTTCTTTGGACCGTATCTTAGCGTTGAAAGTGATCAAGCCGTTGGCCGGTAAGCGGCGCGCGCAATTGCTTCGCAGCGGCACGCTGGATTCAGTCGAAAAGGAGCGAAAGCGGCAATTTTTATCCGAGGCGATCGTCACGAGCGATCTTGATCATCCAAACATCGTGCCGATTCACGATGTCGCTGTCACATCGGAAGGTAACCTGTTCTATTCGATGAAGCGGGTAGCGGGTACACCGTGGTCCGCGGTCATTCACGAGAAGACACAGGATGAGAATCTTGAAATCCTATTGAAGGCCTGTGACGCAATTGCCTTTGCTCATACGCGTGGTGTCGTTCACCGTGATATTAAACCCGAAAATATTATGTTGGGAGACTTCGGTGTTGTTTTGGTGATGGACTGGGGACTCGCGTTGCCAACTTCGGAATATGAAAAGCAAGACTCGGTCTTCATGTCGATGGGATTGGGCGGGACACCGGCCTTCATGGCGCCGGAGTTGGCAACTGGTCCGTTGGAAAAGATTACTGCCGCTGCGGATATCTACTTGCTGGGTGCAACGCTTTACATGATCATCACCGGCGTCGCTCCTCATCATGCCAATAGCATTTCGAAGTGCTTGATGGCAGTGAAGGGAAATGACATTTTGCCCGTGCCAGAAGAGAAGCAAAGCGATCTAGTTGACATCGCAATGAAGGCGATGGAGACCGAACCGGAGGACCGTTTTCCGGACGTGCCAAGTTTTCAGCAAGCGATTCGTGATTATCGGGCTCATGCCGAAAGCGTTTCCTTGACCGCTCGCGCCGCAGAGGATTTAGAAAACGGTCGGCGCGAAAGCTCATATTCCCATTTTTCGCGGGCCGCTTTTCGTTTTGAAGAGGCAATCAAATCTTGGCCGGGTAACCTGCGTGCGGCTGAAGGTTTGGCCGAAACCAAACGCGTTCATGCGTTGGCTGCATTGGAGAACGGCGACTTGGATCTCGGTGTGTCGCTCTTGAACCAGAGCGATCCGGAGCATCAACCCATCCTCAAACGGCTTCGCTCTGCCTATCAGGAACGTGAGTCAAGGCAATCAAGGCTTAAGATCTTACGTGGCGCGGCGATCGCCATGCTTGCCTTTATTTTGATTGGCGGTAGTGCCGCACTATTCGTGATCAACAATGAAAAAGAAGCCGCAGTGCTCGCCAGAGTTAAAGAAGAGCAAGCCAAAGTCGTTGCAGAGGTAGCCAAAGTCGAAGCAGATAATAATGCGGCTTTGGCTAAGGCTGCCAAAGTCGAAGCAGATAATAATGCGGCTTTGGCTAAGGCTGCCAAAGACGAGGCGGTGCGTGCCCGCGAACAGGCAGAGAAAGCCAAAGACGACGCATTGAAATTTGCCGAATCTGAACGGATTGCGAAAGACGCGGCACTGAAGAATAAAGAGTTGGCCGAGGAAGCGCGTGATGAGGCTGAATTCGCGCAAGCCGAAGCGGAACGCGAACGGGAGCGGGCTCATTATGAACAGTACGTTTCGATGATCGGATTAGCAAAAGCGAGGTTGGAGCGTAATGAAGTCGATGGTGCTCGGGAAATCCTGACTTCGCTCCGTCGGTCACCGCAGTTTCATGATCAAATTGATCGTTGGGAGTGGCGTTGGCTGTGGAATCAAGCCAACCAGGCGTACTCGGTGCAACCCAATCTCGCACCGGTGAGCGATATGGGGTTGGCGCCATCAGGTACCTATATACTCGTCACACTGACCGACGGATCTGTGCAGCGGATGATGCTTTCAGAGAAAGCTGAAATTGCTCAGTCAGAACCGTTTGCCGCGAGCGATTTTTCCGCTTATCGGGCCACATGTGTCGCCATCGATTCGGGGCTCCAAATTGCAGCGGTTGGGACACAGTCAGGGCATGTGCTGATCTTCGATTCCGGTGGATCGTTGATTCGGAACATTTCTATGCATCGCGATCGAGTGAATGACTTGAAATTTAGCAACGACGGCTTGCTTGTGACCGGTTCAACTGACCGAACCGTGCGGATCTGGGATGAAGAGTCCGCCAGTGAATTGACCAGCGATCAAGCTGTCTACCATATTTCCGCGGTTCAGCAGATTGCCGTTGCGGGCGATCGGCGTAAGTTGCGAATTGCCGCTGCGATTTCTGATAACGTGACAGGCCAAGTCGTGGTTTGGAATGCCGTCAGGAAATCGGAAGCCGATTCTGATCGCGATTCACGGGCGATTCGGGTAGATCAGATGGGAACGATGACCATGCATCGCGATCCCGTGACATCGGTTGCCATCGCTCCCGATGGCGAACGCGTGGCCTCGGGCGATTTGGGCGGAAACGTCTGGCTGTGGAATCCGGCCAATGCGACGGTAATCGATTATGAGAATCGCATCCGACAAGCAATTGACTCGGTCGAGTTGGAGAGCGAGCCCACCGATTCAACGGGTCCGGTTTCTGTTCCGACGGTTCCGCTGATCGATCTTTCCCTGCGCGAAACGCGTCAATCTTCGGTCGCATTGAAAAATAGTGCGGCGCATGCGGATGTCGTGCGTTCGTTGCAATTTAGCAGTGACGGCTCGAAATTGGTGACTTGTTCAGATGACTATACGGTGAAAATGTGGGATGTGGAGAATGCCGATCTAGAACAGACACTGAAGGGGCATGGTGGCTGGGTGGTTGCTGCTGATTTCTTTCGTGGACAGGCAACCGTCATTGTGTCGGCGTCGAATGATGGGACGGTACGGAGTTGGTGGCCCGAGAAATACATCAGTGCTGCCGTTGTTCACGGACTAGTCGATCGGCCAGCATTGAGGCAGGCACGAGCTCATCGAGACGAGATTTTATCGGCCGCATTTTCGCGTGACGGGAATCGAGTTGTTACGGCAAGTCATGACCATACCGCCCGAGTGATGGAGATCGACCCTGAAAATCTTGGCTTCTCACAGGCTGTCAGGCTTCAAGATGAAGTCTTAGAGGAAGGGACTTCCTATGTCGCGATGTCGTTAGGAATCGATCGTTCGTCAAATCGTTTGTTTATCGGTAGTGCAGATGCGACTATTCGTATTTGGGATCTTCGATTGGGAACAAAGTTGCATGAAGCCCACGGGACCGGGATCAATACATCGTTTGCCATTTCAAACGATGGTCGCTATCTCCTCACTGGGTCCAGTGGCCAAGCAGCCAAGGCTCTGCTGTGGACACTTGATCCGAGTGGTAATACACCTCCTCAAATCACTCACCGATTGAAATTGCATAAACAGGCGGTCACGGCGTTTGCAATCTCCCCAGATTCAAAGCTGATGTTTACCGCGGATCGATCTGGATTTGGTGTTCTTTGGGATCTGCAGAGTGGGGAACCGCTTGGGGATCCAGTGGAAACCGTTCGTGGCTTCCGAGTCAATGAAGCTGTTTTCTCGGTGGATGGGGAATCTTTGTTGTTGGCCGCTGATGATGAGCAGTTAACAGTGATTGATGTTCGGACCCGTAAAACGACTCAGCGTCTAGGGCATGATGGATTGGTCACCCACGTCGTCGTAGCTGAAGATGGCCAACACGCGCTCACTGTCAGTGAAGGAAATTTGGGAGATGTTAGGGCGAGCGATGTGAGATTGTGGGATTTAAGGACTGGTCAGAGTGTTCTTATTGACCGCGCGTCGGAGTCGATTGTTGGTGAGGGTGGTAAATCCACCATGGGTAAGCACATTACTTCTGCAACCTTTGGGAAATCCCCCAACACGATTGTTGTTAGTCGTTCGGTTGGTACAGAGGTTCCATCAAAAGTTAACATTTTCTCTTGGAAAAACGCGATCGATTCGCAAGCCACAGAGCACTCACCACTCACATACAAGCTCCTTCGCTCGTTTGAGTTGCCATCGATCCTCGGTTCTGCCGAAGTTGTCGTCTCAGTTGACGAAAATTGTTTGCTAACGATGAACGGGAACGGTGGTTTTCTCTGGGGGCTGGCTTCACAACGACTGTTGAAGAGTTATCGCGCTCATGCCGCTTTGACTGAGGCTTGTTTTTCCGCCGATGGCAGATTTGTCGCTACCGCGAGTCGATCCTTAAAAGTCTGGGATGCCGCCACAGGGCAAGCCTTGGCGAAACTTGAATCGGAACGGCCGATCACCACTGTCCAATTTTCACCAGTGGTGATTGCGGAGTCGCAGTACGTTTTGGCGACCGGTGATCTGGATGGCAATGTCCGTCTTTGGAACTGGGATGAGAGCTCGGGAAAAGTGGTTGAGATTCGTCAGCTATCGAACGCGGCGACCGATGATAATGGTACTTTTGCGGTTCGGCGTGTGCGTTTTTCATCAACTGGCGAGCGATTGGTTGCGGTGGGAGATCGTGGGATGATTCACCTGTGGGACACGGCCGATTGGAGTGACCGAGTTGACTTTTCCGCTCCTAAAGTTAATTACACGTGCGCTGCGTTTTCAGCGGACGGTTCGATTCTTGCGGTTGGGGCTGAGGATAAGATTGTTCGGACTTGGATGCTGAACGATCAACCGATTCGCAAACCTGTTGAATTAATTGGACACGCGGACCAGATTACGGGGGTTGCTGTCTTGGGGGATGCTGCTAGCGGAGTGCGAGTGGTCACATCATCTGTAGATGATACAGCGAGGGTTTGGGATACTCGTGGTGAAGGTTCTCGTGGGCGTGAACTCCTCTCTCTGCGAAAGCATACCGGTGACGTCACCTCCATCGACGCAACGATTGATGGCCGCATGTTGATGACGAGCGGCCGAGATGGAAAGGTAATCCTGTGGCCAGCCAGTTCGGTTCCTAAGAACTTCATGCAACCTCAGTAATGCAAAAAAATCCAGGTTGCATGATTTTTCGTTTATCCCATCTTTCCAAACAGATCAACCAACGCTGCGCCCCCGCTGACACCGAGCGGGCTCTCTTGCAAGCCGTGATGATCGAACAATAACTGCTCTGAGTTGATTCCGAGGGCATGCAAAATCGTGGCATGTAGATCTTGTGGTTGGACGGGACGGTCTTGTACCGCATAACCGATTGCATCTGTTTTGCCGATGATTTGTCCTCCGGCGATACCGCCACCGGCGAGCCAAACGGTATAAGCAGCAGGTGAATGATCTCGTCCGTTAGCTCGGCCTTCCATTGTGGGGGTGCGTCCAAATTCGCCTCCCCAAACCACAAGGGTTGAATCGAGAAGCCCGGTACGTTTCAAGTCTTTCAACAACGCAGCAATGGGGCGATCTGTTCGGGCCGCCATCTTTTCGTGGTTGTCTTTGAGATTGCCATGTGCATCCCACCCACCGACACGGAGTTGGACAAATCGCACACCGCGTTCTACCATTCGTCGCGCTAACAGGCAGGCTCGCCCCACCGTTTGCGTTTGTTTGGATTCCAATCCGTACATTTGATGGGTCGTGTCGGATTCACGTGCCAAGTCGAATAGCTCTGGCGCCGCGGTCTGCATGCGAAACGCAAGCTCGTAGCTGCGTATTCGTGCTTGCAATTCCGTGTTGTGTTTGACCTTGTCAAGGAAGTTGCGATTGAGTTGTTGGATTGCTTGGATTTCTTGTTGGCGACGATTTGTGTCCACTCCTTGCGGCATCGTCAGATTCTGAATTCCCCGGATTGGGTCAACGACGGTACCCTGGCAGTGAGCGGGGAGAAAACCGGAGCCCCATCCCGCAGCCTGAGGGAATTGCATTCCGTCGGTATGAACATTCATCGTGATAAACGCAGGCAGCTGCTCTGTTTGACGACCAAGTCCATAGAGTGTCCATGAGCCCAAACTTGGGCGATCCCCTGTTCCTGTTCCAGTCAACGCGACGCATTCCCCGGGACCGTGCACCGGATTTCGATGGCTCATCGAGCGGATCAAGCAGAGTGAATCAGCGTGAGTCGCAGTTTGCGTGAATAATTCAGAGATCGGTAATCCGCTTTCACCTGAATTGTGAAATTTCCAGGGTGAGGCCATCAAGTTTCGAAGTCCCGCACGCTGGATCTTCGGCACATTGCTTGCGATCGATTCAGGAACGTCATTTCCCGCTAATCGATCCAATTCTGGTTTCGGGTCAAAGGTGTCCACCTGACTTGGCCCGCCCGACATGAACAAGAAGATCACGTTGGTGGCGGTCGGCGTATGATGCGGTTGGAATTGTTCGGACGCGTTGGCTTGCTGATGTAGCATCGCGTTGAGCGCAATCGATCCGGCACCCAAGCCGGTCTGTAGATGAAATTGACGACGAGATAGAGCTTGTCGATTCAACATCTAAATTCCTCTCCAAGCCGGACTATTTAGGCGTTCAGTCAATCTTAAGACGCTAAGTAAAATTAGCGTCTGCAAAAGGGTTCAGGGGATATAAATGAATTCGCTCGAATTCAGAATTGCGGAGCAGGCACTTGCCAAACCGTATTTTGTGGCGAGTTGCTGAAGCGTATCGAGTTCGGCTTGGTTTGCATCGCGTCCGAATGCAATCTTGATAGCGGCTTGAATGGTTCCAGCCCGCGCGGCCAAGCCTTCACTGGCTTGCTGTGCCAAGTTGCTGTTCATCAACCATAAAGGCTGCAAGGCAGTGGTGGAGACGCGGCGACGGGAACAACTGACGACACCTCCTGGGCCATCGAAGAGTCCTTGTTGATCAGGCAGATGATCGCGCTGTTGAGTGAGGTACAGACTACGCCGATTAGATTCATTCGCGACGCTGACACCACCCGTTTTGGGATCGAGTAAGCCGGCAGCAAACAGCATGCAGTCGCGGATAGCCTCTGCTTCCAATCGTCGTGGTGTCCAACGCCAATAGGATTGATTGTCAGGATCAATGGTTGAATTGGATGCTGAGAACTGGCTTGCTTGCCGATACGTTGATGAATTGACGATCAACTGTTGCACATGTCGCGTGCTCCAACCAGATTCCATCAATTCGCTTGCCAGAAAATCAAGCAGCTCAGGATGGCTGGGCTGGCTTCCCTTGATTCCGAAGTCACCACTCGTTTCGACCAATCCGCGGCCGAAGTGCCACTGCCAGATGCGATTCACCCAGACCCGTGCCGTGAGCGGATTGTTGCAACTTGCAATCCATTTGGCGAGCGATGTACGAGGTTTCTGGGGATCGATTTTTGAAGGTCCGAATAATGCCGGCCAGCCTGCTTGAACCTCTGGTCCCGGGACTTTGACGTCACCGCGAATCAATAGATGCGTTGGGTTCGAAGCCAGCGTGCTTTCGGCTCTGGGGAGTGGCCAACGCATTTCATGGGGTGCGACAAAAGTCGATTTGGTGGAAGAGACTGGGGAGTAAAATCCCCAGCTTTTCGCCAGTAGTTCGATTTGGGATTCAAGTTGCTTGAAGCGAACTTTTTCATGGCCTTGTAGTGCCTCGAGCACTGCTTTCGGGGTCACATAAATTGGTTCAGGATGACCCTGATTTCGTTTGACGTTGATCAATCGGTACTTCGTAGAATCAAAAATTTGCCAGCGTTGATTGATCCAGTCCTGGCTTTCTGGCGGATTGGAACCAAGCACCAAATTTCCCGGTTGTCCCTGAGCGAAAAAAGCCTGGAAGCGGTAGTAATCGCGAATGGTGATTGGATCAAAACGGTGTGTGTGACATTGAGCGCACTGGAATGTCAGGCCAAGAAATGCCTGAGCAGTCGTGTTGGTGATGTCGACCAAAATTTCGTTTCTCTGAATCTGCTTGTCGAGCTCATTGCCGCTGTAGCGGGCGGCAGCCAAAAACCCGGTTGCGACAAGTGACTCGTCAAGGCTGGGTTCCATCTCATCACCCGCGACTTGCTCCAAGACGAATTGGTCAAAGGGTTTGTCATACTGGAATGCAGAGATGACCCAATCACGATAACGCCAAGCGTGGGGCCGCATTCGATTGTGCTGGTGACCGTTGCTTTCCGCCCAACGAGCGACATCCAGCCAGTGCCTGGCCCACCTTTCCGCGTAAGCAGGGTCATTCAATAAATGTTGAGTCGACTCTTCTGTATCGAAGTTAAAGCTGGGCTTGGGTGGCAATCCTAGCAGCGTCAGCGAAGCACGTCGTGCGAGAGTTTTTGGGTCTGCTGGAGGAGCCGGAGTTAGTCCTCGCTGCTCGTGACGATGAGCAATGAAAGCATCGATCGGCGAACGAATCCACTCGCTTCTTTGCACTGTTGGAATCGATGGTCGCTCGATGGGTTGGAACGCCCAGTGTTGTGAAATTGGCGTTGGCGTTGGGAGTTGTTCTTCGTCCCAATGGACGCCTTCGTTGATCCAAGTTTCAAGTATTTCCAGTTCCGCTTTGGACAAGTGCTTCTCACCAGGTGGCATTTTTCCATGGGCTACCAATTCGTAAAGTCGGCTTTGATTCGCATTTCGCGGTGTCGTTTGGTTCAGTACATCATCCCAGCGGTCGAGGTGAACGTTGTTTTCGACGTCTTCGCCTGCATGGCACTCGAAACAATGCGAACGAAGAATCGGCAAGATCTGACTTGTGAAATCCAGCGTTGGTGATGGAAGTGGCCTTGTTTCTGGCATCGGTTTTGGCGGCAATCCGAAGATTTCTCGCCATGAAGTTGCCACGCCAATTTCGCTGACTTCGATCACATCTTCCGGTTCGGTCTTCCCACCAGTGGAAAACCCCAACCAGGTGACCCGTGCAATGGCTTGCCTGTTTTCGGTAGAGGCTACCGGTTTGTTTTCTGCATCGGGTGTGGGGTTGATCCACAGACTGAGTTGATCAAACGGTTCGCTGGGACCGACTTTTGATTTTAAGAGGCGGGCGACGACCACGGTGTCCCGATCGCCTTGTAATGCAGGACCAAATTGTTGATTGTTGGATGAATAACGAACCATGAATCGATTCTCATCACCGTCAACATGCAACCCGATATTGGGAACATTGAGGTGATGTGTGCTAGTCGTGCCTCCCTCCTGATCATCCAGCCACAGGACAAAAAATTCACCGTCCCCTTCCAGGGGAGTGTCGATGGAGGAGGCTGCGTAACGCAGCGTGAAACGGACGTAGATCGCTTCACCATCAAATGTTTGACGCAGCGGTCGCCGCAACGGATTGTTGCGGCCACCAGTCCCCATGATCTGAAATCGCTGACGAACAAATCCGTCGCGTTTCCAGTCAGTTTCCAAATAGAGCGATTGGCCCCGGCCCGGTTGTGTCAGCGGTGGGGTTAGGAATAGCAGTGCCGGGAGAGCCAGCGCCGATAGATCACAGAGCAGGCAAGTAAAACCGCGAACGAATTGTTTTAAAGCGACAAACATGATCGCGACAGTATACCTGCGAGGATCCGCAGACTGTGATCCGCAGCTCACCTTAGTCCGGGATCCGCGGCGACTCGATGCGTCAGGTCATTGCGATCAGCAAATGTGTTGATCTAAGCAGAAATCCGATTGTCGGCGACCTGGAAATTCGGCTGTGCTGGAGAGATTTGCAGTTGGCCATCTTGCATGCGGTGACAAACGTCAGCACCAGCCGCAATGGAATCATCATGGGTGATCATCAGAATGGACAGTCCGTCAAGCTGATTGAGTTCGGTCAGCAATTTCAGGATATCCAGCCCGGTTTCGGTATCTAAATTACCGGTGGGCTCATCAGCCAACAGCAATCGAGGGTCGGTCATGAGCGCCCGAGCGATGGCGGCTCTTTGCATTTCACCACCGCTCATTTCGGCTGGTCGATGCGTGGCACGATGCAACAAACCGACTCGATCCAACATCGCTTCGGCTCGGCGTCTCGCTTCCTTTCGGTGCCGGAAATAGCTCCACGCACTTTGTCCAATCATCATTGGCGCCAACACATTTTCGACGGCCGACAATTCTGGCAACAAATGGTAAAATTGAAAAATGATTCCAATTTCGCGATTGCGATAGAAATCGCGTCTCGCGCGACTCGCATTATCGATCCGTTCATTCCCGAAGTAGATCTCTCCCCGATCTGGTTGATCCAGTGAAGCCAGCAGATGCATGAGGGTGCTTTTACCACTGCCGCTGCGGCCGACCAACGCGGTGACCACGCCCGGTGTAACCTCAAGATCGAGTCCTCGTAGGACGGGAACTTCGTTACGGTCTTTGTGGAAACTCTTATGGAGACCACGCGCCGAGAGGATGATTTTATCGTTCATTCGATAGCCTTGACAGTGTGAACGTTTATGGATTCCACCAGCCGGGTTGTTCAATTTGTTCAATGCGAAAATCGCGGCTCACTCAAAGCGAAGAGCGCGAACCGGATTCATTCGTGCCGCTCGCATGGCCGGGAGCACGCTAGCGATCACGGCGATGGTGACGGCACCCGCCATCACCCAGGCCAGGGTCCATGGATTTACAATCGTTGGGATTTCGCTGAAGTAATAAACCGTTGGGTCAAATACTTCCTGCCCGGTGATCTTTTCGATGACCGAGGCAATTTCATTGATGTTCGACACGAACAGCAGTCCGCCAAGCAATCCCGCGCCACTACCGACAAACCCGAGCAGTAAGCCGTAACTGAGAAAGATACTCATCACGCCTTTGCCGGAGGCTCCCAGCGCTTTGAGCGTCCCAATATCCCGCGTCTTTTCCACAACGATCATGAAAAAGGTTGCCAGAATCCCGAATCCAGCGACCGCAATGATGAGGAACAGCAGAATGTTAAGGATCATCGTTTCCAGGCGAACCGCTGCTAGCAGTGGCCCTTGCATGTCACGCCAGGTTTGGATGTTGTAGGCATATTGTTGCGGTGGGAAACGGCGACGTAGGGTATCTCGGACTGCCGCCAGGTTGGTGCCTTCCGCCATTTTCAATTGGATGGTCGTGACACTTCGAATGCCTGACTGTGGGTCAATCATGCCACGGAATTCTTGCAGTTGGTCGAGCCGACAAAATGCAAACGAACCGTCATACTCGCTCATACCGGATTCGTACAAATCGACAACCGTGAATTTTTGATTGACGACTTTGGTGTTCTCCGCCGCGTTGGGGAACATCATTCGTACATCGTCGCCGGGTAGCCCGTAATAAAAGTCTTGCACCTGATTGTTGGCGTCGCGGTGACGCACGCTGCAGGTCGCGATGCCGAGAATGATGCCGGGGAATTGCTCCGTTTTCGGGTCAAATTTCTGCGCCGTTGCTGTTTCTCCGTCGGCAAACAATTCCGAGCCCGGACCGATGCCAACACTCGGTCCCGATGCCGCGTCGGTTTCTGTCGTGTTGCTTGATCCGAAATTCACTGTCGGTCCGAAGTTCACCGAAGGCCCGGCAGATTCGAAGGTTGCAGATTCGGTAGTCGACTCGGTGTCCGTTGGCGCTCGCATTGCGTCAAGCCTCGCCTGCTCCGCAGCCAAGGCTCGTTCGTATTCGACTTTGACACGCCGGTATGACCAGCCCGCTGGCGGGAATTGAACTCGGTCCGGGGCGTAGCCGCCTTCGCGAAGATCAAAACTGACTTGCTCTTGGTTTTCGGGGTGCAGCAGATGACGACCGAATTGGCTGACCTGGTCAAAGGTCTTCGGGTCGAGTCCGACTAAGTTAACGTGGCCCGTGATCAATTGGCCGTTATATTCGATACCGAGCATGGCAGGCACGTGTACGCTGGCGGTAAATCCAACCAGATCCTTGCCGCAAATTCTTCGGATTTCTGCGAGGTGAGCGTCGGGATCGGGCATTCCGCCGCTCGCTTGGCATTCGATCATGATGTCGCCGGCCACCCCATGCAGTCGATCATGCATCTCGGCAGAGAATCCTGCCATCACACTGTTGACCACGATCAAAGTCGCCACGCCTAGCGTGACACTAATAATCGATGCTAATGCGATATAACGCGTTCGTAGGTAACGAAAGCAAAGAAGCCAGCGGTACATAATCCCATCCTTGGTGACCAAAACGAGTGGTGCGTTGTTCAGGCGAACCACCTCCCTCAGTGGAGTCTAGGAAAGAAAGCAAGCGAACGTAAACGGCAAACAGGAACCCTGGCTGCCAACCTCTGATAGGCGAGCCACCCGAACCCCGTGTGAACCCATTCTCGATAATACTTCCAAACACCGGTTCGACGGACCAGCCCAACCCACGTTCATCAAACCAGCCGGAATATTGCCCGCAGAACAGCTCGGGTTGATCCACAGAAACGCCTGTGCAGCGAGAAATAGAAGGAAATACTGTGGCTCAAAATGATCGCTGGTATCCACGAGACCGAGAAGATTCCCCAGTTTCTGAGAGGGAATTACGCTGGTCGGTGGTCGTTGTGGCCCGCCGTTGATCACTCCGGCCGAAGCAGGGGAAACAAGATAATGTCCCGAATCGACTTTTTATCGGCCAAAATCATCACGAGACGGTCGATTCCCACGCCCAGACCACCGGCCGGTGGCATGCCATACCGAAGGGCACGAACAAAATCGTGGTCCATCTTGGCCATCGAATCCTCGTCCTCGAGTCCCTGCAACTGGGTCTCAAATAGCTGCTGTTGCAGATCAGGATCATTCAGCTCGGTGTAAGCGTTGGCCAATTCCATCCCCAGCACGAACAGCTCAAACCGTTCGGCAATTTCGGGATTGTCTCGCTTGCGTTTCGTGAGCGGGCAAATGCTGGCGGGGTAGTCGATGACGAAAATCGGTCCCTCCAACGTATCTTCGACCTGTTCCTCAAAGATCTCATTGCGAATCACGTCGGGATGTTTTCCCTCGGTTTCGAGATTCAACTTCTTGGCGTGTTCGATCACGGCCGCCTCGTCAGAGGCATCGATGCCGGTTGCTTTCTGAAACAAGTCAGCGTAAGTGGCGCGTTGAAAAGGTGGCGTGAAATCAATGGTCTTACCATCGAATTCTCGGATGTATCCACCACCGATCGCATCGATCGCATCGACGATCAGTTGTTCGGTTAAGTCCATCATGGTGCCGTAATCACCGTAAGCCTGGTAGCACTCCAGCATTGTGAATTCGGGATTGTGCCGTGGGCTGATCCCTTCGTTGCGGTAAACCCGTCCGAGTTCGTAGACCCGTTCCATGCCACCAACCATCAACCTTTTCAGGTGCAATTCGAGGGCAATCCGCATGGTTAGCGGCATGTCGAGGGCATTGTGGTGGGTCGCGAATGGTCGCGCGGCCGCCCCGCCCGGTACGACATGAAGTGTAGGGCCTTCGACCTCACAAAAATTATCTCGATCCAGCGTACTGCGAATCGACTTGACGATTTTCGTGCGATCCAAGAATGCCTGCATGGCACCATCATTGAATGCCAAGTCGGCGTACCGCATTCGTTGCCGCAGGTCGGGATTGGTCAACCCGGCGTGCTTGTCTGGCGCCGGTTCGAGCATTTTGGAGTGCAGGAATAACGTTTCGGCAAAAACGGTTAATTCACCGGTATTGGTCCGTCCGAGCCGACCTTCGGCACCGACCAGATCGCCCAAGTCGAAAAGTTTGGCGAGCGCGAAGTTCTCTTCTCCGACCTGTTTCTTGCCAATGAAGATTTGAATATCGCCTGTCCAGTCTCGGATGTTGGCGAAGATCAATTTACCTGTGTCTCGGGACAGCATGATGCGACCGGCCACGCGGACCGTTGGCCCCGATTCGGTACCAGGGCCGTTGTCAGCTTTCCACTGTCGATAATCAAGGTTTTCATCGTCAAAGTCGGGCAACGGGACTTCCTCGCCATCTTGGCGAGTCCACTTAATTTCGGTTTCGGATCGCTGGCGGCAATCCGCGATGAAATTGCGATCGTCGAAGCGGCAGCCAAATGGATCGATACCCATCTCCTCGATCTTACGCAACTTTTCGCGTCGGGCTTCTCTCGGGTCCTTGCCGTCGCTGTCTTGATTCATCGGATTCAATGTTCGGGGGTAAACTCGCTGGCGAGCCAAAAAACTCGCCGAAAACTGGTGTGCGTGGAGCGGTGGTGGTTGCCGAAGGTTGTTTTCGGGGGACCAACCGATTTTTCGCCTGCGAAAGCTCTCTAAGCCCTGGGTCTCAGACCCCTTCCTATCCACTGGCTTCTTTTCCGGACCGGTTTTACAAAACAGACGCTGCATGTACGAGCGGTGGCGAACATCATTCGTTGAAGTACGCTCGAAAACAGCGAAAAACCAACTCTTTGGCGGCACCTAACCCTCACATCGGCCCCTGATTCTGGCAGACGGGCGTTGGCACCCTGCGGCACAATCCTGTCTTGACCTCCCCTCCCCTGCTTTGAGTACAAGCGCCGGTGCAGGCCGATTCTACGAATGTTGTCACTGAAAGAAAGAAATCCATGGTCAAACGCATGTTGTTCGCCTTTGCGATCGCCGTGATTCCGGCAACCTTGATGGCAGATGAAGTTGTTCGCTACCAATTATCCGAGTGGAAAGCGAAGCATATTCACAATGAAAAATCGGCCGAAACCATCACAAAAACGCTTGCCAAACTCGGCTGTGAAGTCAAACGAGAGCAGCATAACGGACACATTGACGTTCGCTACCGCTGCCCAAAGTGGAGAGAACTCAAGCTCGATACGCATGAGGACGCCCACAAATGGGAGAAGTGGCTGGAAGAGTTTCACTTCAAAACGGTCCACAAACACTGAAACGAGTGCCCAGTGCGTTTACCCATTTCTTCAACATTGGTGGTGCAAGGCGCCACCCACCGCGCTGGCGAGGTGGCTCGGCGGGTCGGACAGGCGGTTGGATTCGCTGATGTGCTGGCTGGGGGTGCATCTCCGCCGCTCGAAGAAATCGATCTGCATGGGTCGACCTCCACGTCGCAGGGTGACCTGCGAGCCGAGTTGGTTGAATCAATCGACCGAATCCTACGTGAATCAGGTATAAATCTGGATCAGTCTTTGCAGGTGAGTATCGATACCGATGGCGCACTTCGCGTCGTCTCTGACCACGAACGGGCCGCTGAAATCGAGGCTAAACTCGAAAGCGACTCGGGGATCCGCCGGCTGGCCCAGCAGTGGGCGTCCAGTACATCAACGACCGCTGGCGAGCGATTTCGGGCAGCTTCCAGATCGCTCGACTTGACGATCCCGGCCTCAACAGGCACTATACTGCCCGTTCCCGGAGGGTATCCGAATTGGTGAGGAGGTTGATTCGAAATCAATTGCCCCGCAAGGGGTTGCGGGTTCGAGTCCCGTGCCCTCCGCTTCCGTCGCTTTGCTGCGATGAATCGCGCGAGCGAAGATGAGCGATTCAACGCTGGTCTTCGTTCGGCTCGCTACTTCGAACTGCTTCACTTGGTGAGCTGAACGTGCGTTTTTTTTAAAAAAACGCCAGCCATGTAGTCGTCTTGTTGCGATTTGCTAGCGATACATCGAGAATTTTGGGGTGCTGGCTGATTCCCCTGATTCCGATCCATGCTGGTGATCAAGATGAGCGAGACCGCCGACCTGAGTTACCCTGCCAAAGCTGACGCCAATGGTACGGCCAAGAAATACTATCGTCGTCGTGCTTATTACTTTGGCCGACATAGTTCGCCCGAGAGTTTCATTCTGTTTGGCGAGTGGAAGCGTCGTCTGATCGAGACGGGGGAGCCACCGGAGGTGAAAACCGTTCGCGTGGACCTGAAACACTCGATGGAGCGTCAGGAACGGGTCAGGCAGTATCGCGTCTATCTATGGCCGGCGGCGACGGTACTCAGTTCGATCGTGCTTGCCACCGCGATCACAGCCGCCACCTTGATTTTCTCAACCCAAACGGTGCCTGAGGTCGATGGACAACCACTGAGCTTGGAAGAAACGCTCTTCGTCCGAGGGTTACGCCAGCATGACGCAAACGCTCTAAGTGCAGCACGAGAGCAACCAGGGGAAGTTGCTGAAATCTATTCGCGGGTTATGGAATTGGGACCGAACGATGGACCGCTACACGAATCCGATCTGGACTTTTAACAACCGCTGGCTGTTCAAGATGATAGCCACCGCGACCGTGCTGGTCGGGCTAAATTCACTTCGTGCCACTCAGGGTGAACATTTGGCCCTGGCTCCAGATCACGCCGATAGTCTATCGCATGCGTTTCAGTGTCCAACGGTTCTGCCAGACCTTAATTCAACCACCTGCACAAATTATGCAGCACAATACGCGGCTGCGTTAGCGGATTTGCAAAAAGCACATATGGCTGCTGATGTTGCTTACCGAGCTTGGTACGAATGTGAGCATGGCGGTCGGCAGTCACCAGCTCTTCGCAAGCGGTCTCAAAGCGAGATTCCCTCCGCTGATTTTTCGGTACTGGTGGAACAGCCCTAGTTGATCTGCCAGCCCATCAAGGTGGTTAGCGATTTCCGAGGTCTGCCATTTTCCCATCTGTCAGATCTGCAGCGAATTTCGGCGTCTGGATGGGCGGGCGGCGATGAGGTCGATCGCGCGATAGGACTGCGAAAACCTTTGATGTTGGGAGAAGAGGATGTCACCAGATAAAACTACGTTCGAGCGAATGGGTGGTGCAGAAGGGATCGCTAAGCTTCTTCGGGATATGGGTGCCGGAGTTTAACAAGATGCTTGGTTAGCGCCGTTTTTCGAAAATGTGTCGATCGATTGCCTCCATCAGATGTAGCACCAATTTAGGGCGTCCGCCTCGGATGGTCCCGTCGATTACACCAGCGCCGACTTGACCCAAATTCATCGAGGACGGGGGATCACGGCAAAACATTACGCAGCGTTTTGCCGACATTTCGCCGATGCGGCAGAGCAGAATGGCGTGGATAAACTGAATAAACACAACGCACTCGGAAGACTGGCAACCTACCAGGATAAGATCACCGTTGACGGCTGATGCATCGCTTGCCGCGGCAGGCGGACATCACAAGCAGACCCGCCGTGCGCATTGGCGTCTTGTTACCGTTCCAGCGGCATTTTGGCTTTCAGTGATTGTTGCCACTGTTTTAACTCTTTCCGTAACTCATCACGCAGTGCTGGTCGGGTGAGCGATAAATCGTTTGATTCACCGGGATCATTTGCCAAGTCGTACAATTCGACCTTGCTCGTTTCATAGAACTCGATCAGCTTCCAGCGATCGCGTCGAATCGCAGCCCCTGGTTTCCAGTTGGATCCGTGGTAGTGGGGGTAGTGCCAAAATAGACTCCGTGGGTCTGCCGTTTCGCCTCTGAGTTGTGGTATCAAGCTGACCCCGTCCGCGTGCAGTTTGGGATTTGTCGGCAGGCCTGCTAGTGCCAAAATCGTGGGAAAGAAATCAGTGCTCACCACTGGTTGATCGCATACCGCTCCGGCTTGAGTGACGCCGGGTGCGCGAATGATCATCGGTTCGCGGATTCCACCTTCGTACAACCAACCCTTGCCGCTGCGTAGCGGAAGATTGGATGTTGGACCTCCGCTGGATTGGCGTCGAGCTGGTAGCGTACACAGTCCACCATTGTCCGAGAAAAAGATGACGACTGTGTTTTCTGAAAGACCTGCCTGCTCGATTGATTTTAAAACTTCTCCAACACTGAGATCGACTGCACGAACCATCGATGCGTAGTCGGGATTGTCTTGACGCGCCCGGCTGGCTGCATCCCGTTCGGTGATCGCTGGCGTGGGCGACGAGAATAAGTTGGCAGCTTTGGCTTGAAAGTGATTGACGGTTCGTCGGTCAGCTTGGATGGGTGTGTGAACGTTGTAGTAGCTGAAGTAAAGCAGGAAGGGGCGATCTCGATCTGCTTGTTGAATCAATCCAGTGGCTTCGTCGGTCAAACGCTTGGTCAAGTACTCGCCTTGCTGCCTTGCCGCCAAATTTGGGTTCTTCCAAGGCGCGTAATAACCACCGGGTGGAGAGCCTTTGTCGCATCCACCGATGTTGACGTCAAATCCTTGATCGGTCGGCCAGTGTCCTTTCCCTCCCAAGTGCCACTTGCCGAGAAAGAAAGTTTGATAATCGGCCTGCTCACGTAAGGCTTCGGCGATCGTGATCTCCTGCAACTCCAAATGATCACGATCTTCGATGTGCTCGAATCGAACCTTTGCATCGGCTGTAAGCCGGCGACCGGGAATCCAATCGGTGATGTCGACACGGACAGGATGTCGCCACGTCAAAATACTCGCGCGCGTCGGCGAGCAAACCGGGCACGCAGCGTATCCTTGTGTGAATCGCATCCCACTGGCTGCCAAAGCGTCAATGTTGGGCGTTTCATAAAAGGTGCTGCCGTTGCAGCCAATGTCTGCCCAGCCAAGATCGTCAACAAGGAAAAACACAAAGTTGGGGCGTTCGGCTGCCAATGTAAAACTGGTCGAGGTCGTCGGGAGTGCGACCAACGCCAGCAAGATAAGAAACGAACGAAACATCACTGTCTTCAGGTGCTGGCGAAATCTAGTTGGGCGTGACATCAGATTCGGGTTCAACGATTGGAATGCGCGGCTCACTGGAATCTGGCTCTGTGGAATCTGGCTCACTGGAATCTGGCTCACTGGAATCTGGCTCACTGGAATCTGGCTCACTGGAATCTGGCTTGATCCGCTGGATTAGTTGGTTTCTCAGTGCCATTGCTTCGTGGTAAGCCGCAGTCGACGTTTCGTTTTCGATCAAAAAGTCAAAATCGACAAGAGCGGCGGCATCTCGTTCTGTCATCATGCGAACTTGCGCTCGCATTCGTCGAGATTCAATCGAATCGGGGTCGACGATTACCATCGCTTCGCAGTAGCGGTGGATCGCCGATAAATCTTGACGTCGACCAGCCGCACCGACCAAGTTTGACAACACGCGGGTCAGAATTTGCTGTTCATTTTGAGTTTGCAGATCAGCATCATTCAGAGGTCGGCCGGAGTGATCGGTCACAAGTCTGTTTGCGTCTTCCCGGCTCAGCAACTTGCCTTGTTCGAACACGTCAATTAGAAGCGGTGGTTCTTCGGTGGCATCTCGCACAATGAAATGTCCCGGCAAACCAACACCTTGCATATCTAGGTCGAGTGCCTTGCCCAGCGACATGTACAGAATTGACAGGGTGATTGGCAATCCTTCACGATCGTCGATCACTTGATTCAAGTGACTGTTGGCGGGATGGTAGTATTCTGCCCGTCCACCACGAAAACCGTTTTCTTCAAACAGAAAACGGTGTAAGGCGTTGCGCCGCTCGACAGCGTTCGCATCTTGCGGCAGCGAATCGCGAATTTCACGAGTCATTTCTTGCGTGCGTTCGACGTAAGCACTGATGTCTAGGTCGGGTTGATCTAATTTGGCGATTGCCAAGGTCGCCCGCAGCAGGCGATCGTTTTGTGTCTTTTTTTCATGCAGTACGGTTTCTAGTTCATGCAATGTGGGAATGAGTTCCAAGTCGTCCGCCACCCGACGCAGTTGCGAGATCCGCTGCTCTAGTTCATCGTCTTCACGGGAGATTTCTCGGTTCACGATATGGCGGGCACGGCCGAGTTCGATCAACTGTTCCGATGTGATATCCAGCAGGCGATTAGGTTTGTCAATTAATTTCGTGAGTGCCGTCCGTAACGGTGGAGACAAGGTTGGCAACTGCAACTGGTCGCCAAACTGAAAGCGTTTGAATGTGGGATTGGTGTCCCGGAACTTCACGAGTCCAACTTTGCCGCTGCGGAATTGGCGATCCCTGGATTCGATGACCAGCTTTCCATTGAGGTAGCAAAGTAATTTGTCGGTTTGGACGCGAACGCGAATGCGATTCCACTGGCCAGATAGATATTGATCTGATTCGACTTCTTCCAAGACTTGCCAGCTGAAAACCGATGGGCCTTTGAAGCAAGTTAATCGAAGTTTTCGATTGCTGGGGTAAAAGCCATAATGCTTGTCATTTCCATCAGCAAAAAAAGCTAAACCTGCTGCACCCGATTCTTCATCTAGCCGAACATCGACAGCTATTTCGAAGGGCGGAGTCGGAGACTGGTTGTGTTTGGACAGCAGTAACGACCGGCCGCCAAAACCGTTGCCCAAGCCTTGTGCACCGATAATGCTGCCACGCTGGGTCCACGAGGCGCCGAACAGGGGCGTCCATGATTCGGGATCGATTTGACCAAGACGGACCCAGCGGTCGATGGAAATTGGGTTAGGTTGGCCAATCAATGAACGCAATTGGTCCGTCGGGATCGCAAAGCCAAGATTGTCATCGATGGCCGATTTCATGTTGACGATTCCAACCACCTTGCCGTCGAGGTCGACCAATGGCCCACCACTGTTACCTGGTTGCGTTGGCATGGCGAGTTGAAGCATTGCGCGGCCATCCATTTCACGCACGGCAGACACGATGCCAGTGACCACGCTGTCACGTAGGCCAAGCGGATTGCCAAAGGCGAGCACCCGAGTGCCCTGATCGGGTAGCGGATGGTCAGAGAGTTTCAGTGCCGGCAGCGGATTCTCACCAACCTCGACGCGAAGAATGGCGAGGTCGCGACGTCGGTCAGACGCTTCAATTGCGAGCACTGGTAATTGCCGTCCGGATGCCAGTTCGACGGTTAGGGGGCGGCCCTCGGTGATGACGTGAAAATTGGTTGCTAGCAAGCCGCTGGAATCAATGACGAATCCTGTACCAAGGCCAATTTGCTCTCCATCGCGGCCCCGAACTTGGATCGTTACCGTCGAGGGTCGGACCTCATCGATGATCGCTTTGAAGTCAGTTTCGCCATTTTGCTGGGCGATGAGCAGGAGCGAAAACAGAAGCCACAGGACCGGTAAAAGGGCGAACCGAATCATGATATCTCAACAGGTGGCAAGAGGATTTCCGATCGCTATTGTAGCCGCCCTAGCCGCGATGGTATTCCCGCAGGACGAGAAAGCCGTTCTCCGCGAGCGTCTGTCCTCCGAATACTCATGGTGTCGGCAATGAAGAAACGGTGAATCGACGGTCGCTGGGATCCGATTTACTGGGTTGAGCTCGTTACTGGGTTGAGCTCGTTCCGCGGAGTCGACGCCAATCCCGGTTTTGGCAGCGTATGGGACGATTGGCCTACTCCGAACGGTTCGCCCAGCCTGCAAGTTACCCAACCCGCAGAGTTGGGCGTGACCTTGCGGCCTGTATCGTTTTGTTGGTTCTCAAAGAATTGGCCCGCAGGATTCGAGGTCCGGTTGATCGAGTTATGTCGCGTGTTCAACCGATACCGCTTGTAGCGCTGAAACTGTGACGGCACCGGTACGCGTTAAGACTCCGCCAACCCGCAAAGATTTTCATGGTAAGCTCGACCCGCCACTGCTTGCCCCGCCACGTCCTCAAGCGGCGTCGCTGGTCTCGAATTGTCACCACCATGCTCGCTTCGGTGGGTGCGACCGTGACGGCTGGATGCGGTTTGCTGAGTCACTTGCCGGAATCGAAGCACGATACGAAAGCTTCGTACAGTGACGGCTATGGTCTGCGGATTGAGTACCCCGAGGTACAGGAGTGTGTCACGCCTGTGTCGATTGCTGCCGAGGCAACGGTCAAGCCACTCTCGTTAGATGATCCGGCCGACTTGCCGACGGTTGATATGTCGCTTGCAGAGGCGATCAATCTCGCCGTCTCGCAAAGTCCTGTGCTTCGTTCGATCGGTGGTTCGGTTGTCACGGCACCATCGGCGAGTCCGACGGTTTACGATCCCGCACTGACGGCATCTAGCCCTGCTCGGGGTGCCGAAGCGGCGTTGGCTGCATTTGACGCGCAATACACACAGCAGTTGTTTTGGCTGAATCGCGATCAGCCCCAAAACATCGCATTGGTTCCCCCGTTTGATCAATTCAATCGGGCCGTTTTTGTGGCGAACAACGCCACCTTCACCAATGAATTGTCGAAGACGACTGCGACGGGATCGAAGTTTTCATTGCGGCACGTCGTCAATTACACACGAAATAATCAGCCAGGCCGTGCCTTCAGAAGTTCTTTTGATGGCTGGGTTGAAGCTGAGTGGCGACAGCCTTTGTTGCAGGGTGCCGGGACGACTTACAACCGTATTGCTGGCCCGACGAATGTACCGGGTCAATACAATGGTGTGTTAATTGCGCGTTTGAACGAAGATCAATCGCTCGCCGATTTTGAAGTCAGTGTGATTAATCTGGTTTCAGATGTGGAAAAGGCTTACTGGGATCTGGTTACTGCCTACCGCGTTCTTGACACACAGATCAAAGGTCGTGAAGCGGCGTTGCAGACATTTCAGTACCAGCAGGTACGATTGGAAGTTGGATCAGGCCGAAGCGATGAAGAGGCTCAGGCGCGAAGTCAGTACTACCAGTTTCAAGCCCAAGTGGAATCGGCTCTTGGCGGTCCCGTCGGCTTATACCAATCCGAGCAGCGACTTCGATACCTGATCGGCTATCCGGCGACTGACGGTCGACTGATTCGACCCTCCACCGAACCAAGTGATGCCAAGGTCGTTTTCGATTGGTCGAGCGCGTTAGGGCAAGCGTTGGAGCGACGCGTTGAGGTTCGCCGGCAACGGATGTCACTGCAGCGACGGGAATTAGAGCTTGTTGCCGCGCGCATGAACTTCAAACCACGACTCGACTTGTTATTTCAATATCGCTGGCGAGGACTTGGGGACAACCTGATTGGTTCCTCGACTGGTGCCGCGGGGACGGGGCTTCCCGACGACAATCTTTACGGATCGATCCTGGCTGGCAACTACCAAGAGGGTCAGGCGGGAATTGAGTTGACCTTTCCGGTTGGCTTTCGAACCGCGGGATTGGCGATCGCGAACGCGAAGTTGAATCTTAGTCGCGAACGGGCGGTATTGGCCGAAACGGAATTGCGGGTCAGTCATGACTTGTCCGATGCCGCGCGGCAAGTTGATATCACGTATCAATTGCTCGAAACCAATTACAACCGAGTCGAAGCCGACTTGCGTCAGGTCGAGGTTTTGCAGCGTCGTTATCGCGATGGCAGTGACAACATCAACTTCCTGCTGCAGGCTCAGCGTCAAGCTGTCACCAGTACAACGGAGTTCTATCGATCGCTCTCCGCTTACAATCTGGCACTGCGTGACCTGCATCGACAAAAAGGTTCTTTGTTGGCATACAACAATGTCCAAATGGCTGAGGGCCCATGGGCCGCAGGAGCTCAGCGCGATGCCTACGAGGTGGGCCGCTTCTTGCATCCGCGGCCATTCCCAGAAAAGACTCAGGCACCGATGTCGTTGACGGCTGGGCCATTTGATCCTTCGGCACCTCAAAACACGATGCCAAATACGCCAAATAAAGTGTCGGGTTCCGGTGATGGGGAGTTCGACAAGCCGGTGATGCCGACAGTGGATCGGGCAGTCGATAAACCTCTGGCAAGTGAAACTGTTCCCGCAGCACCGGCGGTGGACGAAACCTTGACGCCTCAACCGCCCGCTGATGAGAAACTCGAGCAAGAATTGCCACCGCTCTCCGAGTCGAGCAATCCGAAGTCCTCTTCTCGCGGTGGCGTTCCCCGCCTTGAGCAAGATTGATAGCAGCTTAATCCGATTCAGCTCGATTGATTTTCAGATTGTCGACTGATTCGCGGAGTGGAGTCGATTCGTATCTTTCGACGGGCTGAGGTTTGCCAAAAACCGAGCTGATCGGCGGGGCAGTTACTGTTTCGCGAGGGAGCGGGGCCTGCGCTCGCAATTGTGGGGCGAGGATTTTTTGCGCTCTACCTCTTTTCGTATCGCACTCGATAAACCGGGATGTGATATTTCCGGCTACGACGTTCGAAATGGGTTCGGTAGTCCAAGTCGTGATTCGCTTCCAATTCCTCCTCGGGGATCGGTACGCCCAGTTCGGGCGTGATTTCGGCGATCATTTCTACAGCGGTTTCAAAGTAATCGAGCACATCGGTCCAGAAATGAAATCTGCCTCCGCTGCGGAGCGCGCGAGCGATGTTGGTGATGCTCGTTGGATTGACAACGCGTCGTCGACGATGCCGTTTTTTCCACCAGGGATCAGGAAAGTAGACATGCACTGCTTCCAGCGTTTCAGCCTCAATCCGATCTTGGAAAAGTGGTTCGGCGTTACCGCTGACCATGATGGCGTTATCTAATTCCGCTTTCGCTAAACGCCCGGCAGCATGTTGGGCGTATTTATCCATGATTTCGATTCCAAGAAAAAGATGCGAAATTTCAGCAGAGGCTGCGTTGGACAAAAACAAACCTTTGCCGGAACCGATTTCGATTTCCAGTGGCAAGTCACGACCAAACAATGCTTGGCCAGTCAGTTGAGGTGGCAATTGTTCGACCGTACGGAGCGTTCGGCTGATGTCCAAGCTGGCGGGCGGTCGTTTGATGGGGCTGCGGGGCATATCGCTCAGCGTTTTGTCGGCTACCGGTGTTGAAAACGGGCCAGGTGACGAGTTCTAGAGATTTGATCAGAGCTGACTGGGAAAATCCAGCCGTATCCATTCGAGCTTGGTCATGGGCGGCATTGTCTTGCTGACCCAAGCCTCGGCACGTGCCGCGTGGCAGAAATTTACTGTCATCCCTTATTGCTGCTGTGATCCACGGTTATCGTAACCTCGCCAATTTCCCCTACAATGCGGGCTAACTTAGTTGCGGGTTCGAATTTTATGGTCATGAAGTCATCGATGGAAAGTAATTTCAACGGTTTAAAGGTCGCTGCGTTAGAGAGCCGGCGAGCCGACGACATGAAGCGTCTCATTGAGCGATGTGGGGGAGTGCCCCACGTTAGCCCGTCGATGCGTGAGGTTCCGATCGAGCCCAATCGGGCGGCGATCGATTTTGCATATCGCTTGATGACCGGGCAAATTAGTGTCGTCGTACTCATGACCGGCGTTGGATTTAGGTACTTGCTGCGAGCTATCGAGCGGCACCTCGACCAGCAGCGCTTCCTAGATTCGTTGTCCGATGTTATCACGATTTGCCGCGGCCCCAAGCCCACGGCCGCGATGCGCGAGCATGGCTTGAACCCGACGCATCGAGTTCCCGAGCCGAATACTTGGCGTGAAGTGTTGGATTTGATTGATCAGCAGGTACCGATCTCGAACCAAGTCGTCGGTCTGCAGGAGTATGGCATCACAAACGCGTCGTTGGTGGCCGGATTGGAAGCGCGGGGAGCCACGGTCGATGCGGTTCGTGTGTATGGGTGGGAGTTTCCGGATGACACGACTCTGTTGGAAAAGAATGTTCGTGCCTTAGCCGATGGTCGCCGAGATATATTGTTGCTGACTACCGCACACCAAGTGGTCAATATGCTGCGGATGGCGGAGCAGCTGAATATTATTGACGCGCTTCGCGATGGCCTGCATCAGACCGTGATCGCATCCATTGGTCCGACCACGTCACAGATGTTGGAAGAGTGTGGTATCCATGTCGATCTCGAGCCGGCTCATCCCAAGATGGGGCATCTTGTCACTGAGTCGGCCCAACGTGGCGGTTCCCTGGTTGATGCGAGAAAAAGGTGGAAAGTTACTTCACCGCCCCTTGAACAATCGAATCACCCGTCCAATGACAGTCTGTTCATTCGAGCGTGTCGGGGTGAAAAGACGGAACGCTCGCCAGTTTGGTTGATGCGGCAAGCTGGTCGTTACATGTCAGAGTATCGTGAGGTTAGGGCGAGGCAATCCTTTTTAGACCTTTGTCGTGATCCACAATTGTGCAGTGAAGTGATGTGTACAGCGGTTGATCGGTTGGGCGTCGATGCCGCGATCATTTTCTCTGATTTGTTACCGATCTTGATGCCCATGGGATTCGATCTGGAGTACGTCAAAGGTGACGGTCCAGTGATCCACAATCCTGTTCGCGATCTGGATGGAATCAAACAGGTTCGTTCGTTGGATCATCCCGAAGAACTTGATTTTGTTTATGAAACGGTTCGACGCACGCGAGCTGATCTTCCCGAAGAGATTCCGGTGATCGGATTTGCTGGATCGCCGTTCACATTAGCCAGCTATGCAATCGAGGGGGCTGGCAGTAAGCAGTATGTGAACACCAAGAAACTAATGGTCAGTGAAGATGGCGGCTGGGACGCGTTGATGGAAAAACTGTCACAGGCCATCACTGTTTATCTGAATTATCAAATCGCCGCGGGCGCCCAATGCGTGCAATTGTTTGACAGTTGGGCTGGTTGTTTGTCGCCACAGCAATACACAAAGTACGTCTTGCCTTGGATGAAACAGATCATTGCGGGGATCGCTCCGGGCGTCCCTGTAATCAACTTTGCCACCGGCAATCCCGAATTGTTGCCGTTGTTGCGCGGGGATCGACGAACGGTTGTCGGAGTTGATTGGCGGATTCCACTGGATGTGGCATGGCAGCGAATTGGCCACGATAACAGCGTGCAGGGTAACTTGGATCCGGCGGTGTTGTTGTCCAACCCGGACCGAATTCGCGTCGAAGTCGACAAGTTGTTAAGCTCGGTTGCCGGTCGACCGGGGCACATATTCAATCTGGGGCATGGGGTTCACCAGCAAACCCCAGTCGAAAATGCGATCGCCCTCGTGGAGTGCGTCAAGCAATGGAGCGAATAGCGGCTCTTGCGAACGCCGAAACGCATTCCCGATTTCGTTGCTGGCGGTTGAGCCCGAGTTGAGAGGTGACGGGTTGAGAGACGGCGGACGGCCTTGCAACCACGCGACTCCTCTATTCCGCCGCGTCAAGCAGCTTTTGCTTGGCAAGGAGTTTTCGCTGATATCTTGATTGTGCCACATCGACTACGATCAGGACCGCCAGTACGAAATAGAACGTGCTTTTGGCCATCGGCGTCACATGATGTCCGAACAGCGAGAGTTCGGCTAAATGCCCTCCTTCGCTGACCAGCATGATGCCAACGATGAATAAGATGAACAGTCCCAGGACTTCGTACATCCGATTCTTTTTTAGAAACTCGGCAACGTGATCAGCTAGCCACATCATCATCAATCCACTCAGGACAATCGCGGTTGCCATGATTGAGATGTTTTTGGTCAATGCCATGGCGCTGAGGATCGAGTCGAATGAGAAGACCAAGTTCATGATGACGATCAAGGTGATTGCTCGACCGACTGAACTGCTGGATTGTTTGTCCGGGGATTGTTCAATATCGTGGATCGACAAGAGGTGGTAGATCTCTTTCATGGCGGTCCAGAGGATGAATGCACCGCCACCCAGCACGATAATGCTGTGTCCAGAGACCGCCATGCTGAGGTAGTCGGATTCAAACTCGTAAAACGCGTTTTCCAACAAAGAAATTACCTTAACCAGCACGATCAACAGCGCGATTCGGAATCCGATCGCCAGACCAATCCCAAGCTTGCGGACTTTTGATTGATCCTCGTCGGGGACTCGCTTGCTCTCGATGGAGATGTACAGCAGGTTGTCAAATCCGAGTACGGCTTGCAGTACGATCAGCATCGCCAGGGTGAAAATCCCCTGAAAGGAGAAGAACGATTCGACAACTTCGTTTTCCCCGGTTGCCAGTTCTCCTGAGGCGGTCGCCTCGGCACCCTCGGCCGCGGCGAGTAACAGAAAATCAAGAGACATTGGTATTGAATCCAAAAACTCGATCATCAGGATGGTCCGTTATGCTCGTTGATGTTGGGGCGCGGTGCCGGGCAATTAACTCACCATTCGGTGCCGAACGACGCGTGAATCTGCCATCGTATCACGCATGAATCTGTCAGATTATGATGTCGAGCGTTGTCTGTTGCCACCACGGTAGGTCATGTCGTAGCTGGCAATCTTCTACAATCTAGGCTCAAGTTTTTTCCGCCTGCTTACCACTGAGGTTTGACTGTGACCCATCTAATGTTTCGAGTATTCTCCGTTTGCATCGCATTGTGTGCCTGCACACTGATGTTGCCTGCCAATTTGCAGGCCGAATTGTATGAAATTCGCGGGTATGTTCTGGGGGAAAACGGAGACGAGGCGGCTGTTGATCAGTACCTGTCCAAGGCTTTGCTCCCAGCACTGCAACGGCAGGGCATCGGGCCGGTTGGCGCATTCACCAATTCGGAGAATGACCAGACCGGCGTCAAAACGATCTTCGTGGTCATTCCGCATGACGGGCCCGAGTCGATGGGGCGCAACCGCCAGAAAGTTCAATTGGACGAGCAATATCAAAAAGATGCCGAGGCATTCTTTGCTCGTGGTAATCGCAATAGGGCCTACCAACGAATTTCCAGCGAACTATTGGTAGCAATGGATTGCATGCCCAACGCAAAGGTTCCCGAGGGCACCATCGAAAACAAAGATCGCGTTTATGAGCTGCGCGTGTATGAAAGTGCAAACGAAAAGATCGGCAATTTGAAAGTTGAAATGTTTAATTCAGGTGAAGTGCCAATCTTTTTAGATTGTGGCATTATTCCAATCTTCATTGGACAAGCTGTCGTCGGACCTTACACGCCTAGCCTGACCTACCTGACGCTGTATGACGACGAGGAATCTCGGCTCGATGCGTGGAAAGCGTTTCGCGTTCATCCCGATTGGAAAGTGCTCAGCCAAGTGGCGAAGTACAAAGGGACCGTGAGCAAAATTCACAAATACGTATTGGTGCCCAAGAGCTACTCACAGATGTGATGAATTTTGCGGTTCGAAATGCGCCCCCGCTGGAAGTTAGCCCCGCGGGATTCACGGAGGCATCTGCGTCTGACAGCCCCCATCCTGGAATCAGGGGTGTCGGGGAATTCGAATCATCCAGTTGATTGGCGGCTGAATGATTGAGTCACCACCTGAGTGGGATGCATCGCGCTTGGACCGTATTTATTGCCCAATCGTTAAACCTTGATCGCCGGTTTTGCTAGGCCTCTGTTACCGTTAGGATCTTAGGCATGACACCGATGATGCGCCAGTACCATGAGGCCAAATCAGCGTGCGGCGACGCGCTGCTGTTGTTCCGCATGGGAGACTTTTATGAACTGTTTTTAGAAGACGCCAAGGTCGCGGCCGAGGTGCTCGGGTTGACGTTGACCAGTCGCGATAAGGACAGCGAAAATCCGACGGCGATGGCGGGCTTCCCACATCACCAAGTCGATGCTTATCTGCACAAGCTGATCAAGGCCGGGTACCGCGCCGCCGTGTGCGAGCAGGTTGAGGATCCGAAGACCGCCAAAGGATTGGTGCGTCGCGAGGTCACTCGGGTGGTGAGTGCCGGGACGCTGACCGACGATGGTTTGCTGGATCCGCGTGAGGCCAATTACCTGGCAGCGATTTGTTTGGTTCAGGATCGCCGTGGTGGTGATAACGTCGAGCCTCTCGTTGGTTTGGCTTGGGCCGAACTTTCCAGTGGCCGTTTTGAAGCGGGGACATTTTCGTTTTCGCGCCTTGAAGACGAGTTGGCCCGAATTGGACCCGCGGAAGTCCTGTATCGTGAAGATGATGTGCGTGTTCACCCCGACACAACGTCGCCTTGGGCCTGGACCGCGCGGCCGGCATGGACGTTCGCCGAGGATGCCGCTCGCGAGAGCCTTTGCAAACAATTCAGTGTTCATAACCTGGAAGGTTTTGGGTTTGAAGAACAGGATGCGCCGGCAATCCGCGCTGCGGCAGCGGTGTTGACTTACCTTCAGGAAACCCAACGCGGTGATCTGGAACATTTCCGCACTCTGATTGCCCATCATCGCTCCGGATTTTTGCAGATTGATGCCGCGACGCGACGTAGCTTGGAAATCACCCGCACATTGCGTGGCGGGACTCGTGAAGGGTCACTTTTGAGTGTCGTCGACCGAACCTGCACGCCGATGGGATCGCGGCTATTGGCTGATTGGGTTGCAGCGCCGCTGATCGATTCCGTCGCGATTGAGGAGCGATTGGATGCTGTCTCCGAGTTGGTCACCGAAGCCGCCTTGAGGAGCGATTTTCGTGACAATCTAAAGCAGACTTTCGACTTGACGCGCTTGCTTGGTCGGATCGCCACTGGCCGTACGGGCCCACGTGATCTGCAGCAGGTGGCCCGCACATTGACCCGTCTGCCGAAGCTGAAGTCGCCTCTGCAAGATTGCCAGTCAGCGCGGTTGCAATTCGTCGAAGCTCATTTGCATTTGTGTCCTGGGCTGCGTGACGAATTGGAAGCGGCGTTGGCAGATGAATGCCCGCTCTCGGCGTCCGACGGAGACTTCATTCGTCGCGGTTTCGATTCGGAACTCGACACGCTGCGAGAGTTGGCACGCGGCGGTAAGCAGTGGATCGCCGCCTACCAAAAAAAGCAGATGGACGAGACTGGCATCGCGAATCTCAAGGTCGGTTACAACAAGGTTTTCGGATATTACTTGGAAGTCACCAACGCTCATCGTGATCGTGTGCCGGACTTTTTTATTCGTAAGCAGACTCTCAAAAACTGCGAGCGATTCATCACTCCGGAGCTAAAGGAATACGAAGAGAAAGTTCTGGCGGCTGATGAGAAGGCGTCGTCACGCGAACAGTTTTTATTTCAGAATTTGCGTGAACGCACTCGTAAACAATTATCGACCCTACAAGAAGTCGCCATCGCCATTGCGGAACTTGACGCCTTGGCGTCGCTGGCAGAGATCGCATCGCATCGCGGTTGGGTGCGGCCGAAGTTGGTCGATGAGTCTGTTTTGAAAGTTGATGCGGGACGGCATCCCGTGTTGGATGTCACACTTCCGCAAGGGGAATTTGTCCCCAACGATGCCGTGATGTCACCGGAAGCCGGCATGATCTTGCTGATAACCGGTCCCAATATGGCTGGGAAAAGTACTTATATTCGCCAAGTTGCATTGATCACCATTCTTGCCCAGGCGGGATCGTTTGTGCAGCCAGAACATGTCGAAATCGGGATCGCTGATCGAATCTTCGCTCGTGTTGGTGCCAGCGATGAACTCAGTCGTGGTCAAAGCACTTTCATGGTCGAAATGGTGGAGACGGCCAGGATCCTGAATACGGCAACCTCACGCAGCTTGGTGATCTTGGATGAGATTGGTCGAGGGACCAGCACCTACGATGGATTGTCGCTCGCTTGGGCCATCACTGAACATCTACACGAACAGATCGGATGTCGCACGTTATTTGCGACGCACTACCACGAACTAACGCAGCTCGAGGAATCACTGCCGCAAGTCACCAATTGGAACGTGGCGGTGAAAGAATGGAACGATGAGGTTGTGTTCCTGCACCGTATCATCCGAGGGGGAGCTGACAAGAGTTACGGGATTCATGTAGCCCGACTGGCTGGCATTCCAGCGGCTGTCAACGAACGAGCCAAGGATGTGTTGTCTCAGTTGGAAGCCGATCATCGTGATGCGTTTGATCGCCCAACCATTCAGACACCGGGAGCCAGTTCGGGAGTCAGTTCGGGGGCCGGGCAGTATCAGCTCACCCTGTTTGGGTTCGCAGACCATCCTCTGTTGGAGGAGGTTCAGAAATTAGATCTCGATTGGATGACGCCGATCGAAGCGATGCAGTTTCTGCAACAAGCCCAGCAGAAGCTCACTGAGAAAGCTGAAAAGCGGTGATGGGGAATCACCAGACGTGGGAATTGGTCACTAATTCGCGATAGGCCTGTTCGAGCTTCGCTCGCATCTCGTTTGCCAATGAAGCATTCTGCTTGGCAAGGTTGTCACTTTCATCGATGTCCACCGTGACGTCATAGATCTCTAAGTCTGTAAGTTCGGCGTCGCGAACCGAGGAGAGCAGTTCTTTGGTGATGTTGGTGAGTTTCTTTACGTTGTTCAGTTGTGCAAGGACTTTGTAGTTGCCATCTCGCATCGCCACTCGATGTTTGTTGAGTGAATTAAAATAGGCCCACAGCAGCGGCTTTTCTCGCTGGATTGGCTCGCCTTGCAATGCTGGCAGGATGTTTGTGCCGTCCAGCGTTACCTCGGGCAAGCCAGCCTTCGCCAGTTGACAGAAGGTTGGCAGGAAATCGAGCGACGATACCGGGGTGTCGATCGTCTGTCCTGGTTCAATCTGTCCCTTCCAGTTTGCGATCCCTACGACGCGGAATCCTGCGTCCGTGGTATGCAGTTTCATGCCGCGCAGTGGGCCGGGGGTTCCGTAGGATCGATTGGCACCGCCGTAACGCTTCAGTGTTTCTGGGCCATTATCAGAAGTGAACAAAATGAGCGTGTTTTCACGCCGATTCATTCGCTCCAAGCCGTCAACCAATCGCCCGACTGCGGCATCGACGTTGGCGACGTTGGCAAAATAAATTGCCTGGTCTTCGTTCTTTCCAACCGCGCGATATTGATCGACCAGAGCCGTTGGCGAGGCAACTGGTTCGTGAGGCTCGTGAAATGGAACATACACAAAAAATGGTTGATTCGCG
>JAYZAR010000069.1:0-6444 GCA_036339635.1 Planctomycetota bacterium
GATTCGCTTTGAAGCTATTTGTTTAGTTGCGACGACGTTCTTTCAAGCGGACGGCTTTACCGACACGATCTCGGAGGAAGTAAAGCTTTGCGCGTCGAACGACGCCACTTCGTTTGACTTCGACCTTTTCGATACGCGGGCTGTGAACGGGGAACTTTCGTTCAACGCCTTCACCGGCGACGATTCTTCGAACAGCGAACATTTCGCGGCTTCCACTACCGCTGCGTCCGATGACCACACCTGTAAAGACCTGAATACGCTCTTTGTTACCTTCCAGGATTTTCAGGTGGACGTCGACGGTATCGCCAATTTCAAATTCGGGCGGATTCTCTTTCAACGCCGTTTTTTCAACCAAATCCATAATGACTTGGGACATGATATCGATCTCACTTTGAGGGATTGTTATCTGTTTGGTCGCCCAGTAAGTCGCTTCTTCGTTGCAACGTTCTTTGGTGGCTTTGCTCAGCTCGCCATTTGGCGATTGCCGCATGATTTCCGCCGAGCAAAACTTCGGGAACTTTGTGTCCGCGAAACTCCCTGGGTCGTGTGTATTGGGGAAATTCCAACAACCGATTTCCGCGGCTGAAGGAATCATCAATGTTACTCTGTTCGTCGCCGAGGACGCCCGGCAATAGCCTGACGACCGCATCGATGACGACCATCGCAGCGACTTCGCCTCCATTCAAGACGAAATCACCAACGCTGACTTCTTCCGGTTGCAGGATATCCATTACCCGCTGGTCGAATCCTTCGTAGCGACCGCATAACAGCATTAGCCGTTGGCTTGTCGCGAACTCTTCGGCCATCGGTTGGTCGAAGCGTTTTCCTTGCGGAGTCAATACGATCCGCCGCGTCGATTCAGGTGGGGATGAAGTCTCCATCGCCTGGACATCTTCGACACATCGGACCGTTGGTTCAACTTGGATCAGCATTCCCGGGCCGCCGCCAAACGGTTTGTCATCGACTGGGCGGTGCGGTGTATCTGGCGCCCAATCCCTCAGGTCGTGTCGCTGGATATCGACTAGCTGTCGCTGAATCGCCTTTTCCAACAGACCTTGGCTGAGGTAACCGTCGAAGATCGCCGGGAACAAGGTGACGATGTCAAATCGCATCAGACTTTTTCCTACTGCGTTCTGAATTCGTCATCATCCGTTGATTACTCCTCGGACTTTTCCTCCGTTGCTGCTCCATCGCTGGAAGCTTCTTCCGGTGGCTTCTCCTGAGCAGCAGCTTCGGCCTTTGGTTCTTCTTTCTTCTTTTTAGCTTTCGGCTCTTCGGGGGCCGGTGCGTAATCTTTTCGCTTGGCTAGGCGATCCAGAGCCTCTTTGCGAGCCTCGAGATGGGTACCATCGGTACCGTACTTTTTGATCAGCGTGGCCACTTTTTCACTGGGTTGTGCACCAACACCTAGCCAATAATCGATTCGCTCAGATTTCAGGCTTACTCGAGCATCGGTTTCGGGGCACATCGGATCGTAAGTGCCAAGTTGCTCAATCACGCGACCGTCGCGTGGACTGCGTTGGTCCATCGCACAGACGCGGTAGTAGGGTCGGTGGGTGCGACCCATCTTCTTCATTCTGATTCGGACTGCCATTAGACGATTCGTCTCCGTTTGTTGGTGATAACTCCAGTTTGACTGCCTGGGATCGGTCTCTCCGGTAGGAGCGTCGACCGACGCCGGGTCGGTGCCAGTACGTCTGGCATCGTGATTTGTAAAACGATTAACGCTTCTTTCGTTTTGAACGCCTTAGCATTTTGTCTCGTTCTTTTTTCTGTTTTGCTCGTTCCGCGGCACTGAGCCGCTTGCCCGTGCCCTTTTTAACGCGCATTCCCTTCATCGTCGGGTCATTCATGGCGCCGCTGGACTGCAGTTGCTGCATCATTTTCATGCGATCGCCGACACCTTTGCCCGCCATCCCCTGCATCATTGGCTTCATGACTTCGAACTGTTTGATCAGTTGCGAAACGACAGGTGTCTGTACACCTGCTCCACTGGCGATTCTCGTTCGCCGCTGAGAATCAATGAGTTTAGGATTTCGGCGTTCTTCCATCGTCATGCTGTTGATTGCGCCGATCGTTTGCCGTATCCCGCTGGATGCCTCATCGCTTTCCAACGCATCCTTGAACTGCCCCATACCAGGCATCAGGCCAACCATTTTTCCCATCAGGCCGGGTTTCGCGACCTTCTGCATCATGTTTTTAAAGTCGTCGAGCGTAAACTCACCGGACGCCATCTTGGCTTCCAGCTCCTCTCGCTCTTTTTCGTCGACGATCCGGTGGGCTTCACGAGCAGCGGCGACAATATCACCCATCTGCAAGATTCTTCCCGCCATCCCTTCGGGACGAAATGGCTCTAAAGCATCAAAATGCTCACCGGTACCGATGAATTTGATCGGGACGCCCGTGACATGTTTGACCGAGAGCAAGGCACCGCCTCGGGCGTCGCCGTCCAGCTTGGTCATGATGACCCCGTCCAGTTCAAGTGCTTCGTTAAAAGCACCAGCGCTGTTGACCGCATCCTGGCCGGTCATGCCGTCGACGACCAAATAAACTTGGTCTGGACTGACACGCTTGTCGATTTTCTGCAGCTCTTGCATCAACTCTTCGTCGATGGCCAAGCGGCCCGCGGTGTCCAATATGACAACTCTCGCGCCCTCTGCCTTAGCTTTCTCAACGCCAGCCTGACAGACCTTAACCGGATTTTTGTTATCCGGGTCGCTGTAAACGGGCACGTCAAGCTGACGCCCGATCACATGCAATTGCTCGATCGCGGCTGGTCGTTGTAAGTCAGCTGCGACCAGCAACGGCTTGATGTTCTCCTCTTTGAGCAGCTGAGAGAGCTTTCCGCAAGTTGTTGTTTTACCACTACCCTGCAATCCGCAGAGCATGATGATCGTTGGACCCTCTTTCTTAAGATGTAGGGACGGGTCGACTGGGCCGAGAATCGACACTAACTCGCTTTGGACGATCCTGATCAGTTCCTCGTGTGGCCGCAGGCTCAATAGCACCCGTTTCCCGAGCGCCTGCTCGGTCACGTGATCCATGAAATCCTGGACAACCGGATAACTGACATCTGCCTCTAACATCGCTTTACGGACGATGTCCAGGCCTTCGCGCATATTGCTTTCGGTCAGCTTGCCTTTGCCGGACAAGCTTTTGAACGCCGATTGCAGACCTTCAGAGAGGGATTCGAACACGAGCTTTTTTGCCGTTCCGCTCTAGCGAGGGGGTGGCGGAACGACGCGGTGGCCGCGACCTTCCAAGAAATGGGTCCGACAGTGTAGGGTTCGAGGCAGAGTTTTGACAAGGACGAAGGTGCGATAAGTCGCTGTTCTCGGGGGGCGTCGGTCTTCGTCTTCCCCTGGAGAGATTTTCTAGCATCCCTGGAGGAGCTTCAGTGTCTCCGGATGAAGCCGACCGTTGGTCCCCACGCCATCACCGCCCCGTGTGGTTGCGTTCCCTTGCCAATCGGTGAATTGACCGCCTGCTTCGGTTAGGACGGGTAAAATTGCCGCGACATCCCAAGGATTACAGACAGGGTCAACCATGATTTCTGCCCGCCCGGTTGCGACCAATAAATAGCCGTAACCGTCTCCCCAGCTCCGGGTGATCCAGGCGTATTTTTCAAGCTTTCGGTAAGCATCACTCGCCCCGCGGGTGGTGAAGCTGTCGACCTGGCTGGTGACAAAGGTCGCTTGATCGAGTTGGCTTTTGCTTGAAACTTTTGCCTGAATCCAATCGCCTGTGCTGTCACTGGGGAAGCGGCCGGTATTGCGGTACCAGCTGCCGCGTCCCATCGCTGCGACCAATAATTCCCCTAAAGCGGGAACGAAAATGGCTCCAGCCAGGGCTTTGCCTTCGTGTTCCAAGGCGAGCAATGTGGAATAGAGCGGCACACCACAGATGAAGGATTTGGTTCCATCAATTGGATCGACGATCCATCGGTAGTCGCTAGTTCCAGACTGCTCGGCGAATTCTTCGCCCTGAAGTGTGTCTTCGGGAAACCGCTCGGCGAGCTGATTTCGGACTAATTGCTCTGCCTCGCGATCCGCGATCGTGACCGGTGAGTCGTCAGCCTTTGCATCGACGGTCAAATTGCTAGTGCGAAAGTGTTTCAGCGTGTGGTGGCCGGCGGCCTGTACCACTTCCACGATCGCCTGCAGGCGACGTCCGTGAAAATCTTTCCAGCTCTGTGGTCCCTGTGTCATCGTTTATTCGGCCTCTTTTGCGGGAAAGAAGGATTGATACATCAGCATGCAGGCACCGATGACCAGCAGCGAATCGGCGATATTGAAGTTGGGCCAGGGATCAAGAAATGGAACGCCTTCAATGCGGAACAGGATCCAATCTCGCACGCCACTCTGCCATTCCAGCGGATAGCCTGTTTGCCACCAGAGCCCGAGTCGGTCATACAAATTCCCGATGATGCCCCCGGTGATCATGCCAAGAGCCCACGTCAACCAGAGTGAGGTCGCAGCGCGAAACTTGAAAAGCCAAACGAGGATTCCGATGGCCGCAATGACGGAAAAAGCCGCGAAAAAAAGCCCCTTCCCCGCCCCAAGCCCGAACACCGCACCAATGTTCACGGCTGTCTCGATGCCGAAATAATCATCCACTAGCCACCAAATGTCGCTTTGGCCGGGCAAACCTCGCCAATCAAAAATGATTTGTTTGGTCCAGAGGTCAGCGATGCCACCAACCGCTGCTAACACGAAAAAAAGAACGACTTGCCCGGCGGGGATCGCTTCACCGCTGGTCGCCGAATCTTGCTCTATTACGGGGTTGCCGGCTGGGTTTCGTGATTTCTCGTCCTTTGAACCGTTCGTTTTTGGGGCATCGGTTTTTTCGTCCAGGGAGTCGGGATGGGGCTGATCAGCAGAGGAAGATAGGCCAGGCATGGAAGGTGACGGTAATTTTATTGGGGAGTGCTTGGTGGCTACGGGCTACGCCACGTTAGAATGCTTGGCAGATCCTGCCCAGTCGAATTTATTTGTTCAATCCGAATCTTTGTTGCATTTTTACAGGCCAGTACGTGGATCCGCTGTTTCTGGTGCCTGTCGGTTTCAGAGGTTAGTGGTGATTCGATGGTGGCTTGTTGCTGGCCGAGGATTGGATTCGGACAAAAATTCTTTCCGTGAAGTGATTTCAGCGACAAGTTGAGCGATGCCGATCTAACCTTCAGGGTCCCTATTCTTTCGATTTGCCTGCAAATTTTCGCCATGTTGCAAACCGCGCAAGTTCATAACGCTACCCAGACAGATCTCGCATTTCAGCAGTGCATCAATCCTGCTTGTGCTGCGACCTATGACGCCCGCAGTGTGCGCACAGCCTGTGATCGATGTGGGGACCTTCTCGATATCGCTTACGATTGGGATCGTGCTGCAGTGCCAAGCAAACTAAGCGATTTTGAATCGACCTGGTCGCAGCGGACGGACCCAGTCCGGTTCAGTGGTGTCTGGCGTTTCCACGAGTTACTGCCGTTTGCGCCACAGAGAGAATTGGTCACCGTCGGTGAGGGGCAGACTCTTTTGCAGCAGGCGGATCGCGTTGGTCAATTCGTTGGCATGAATGATGGGCAGTTGTTTTTGCAATACGAGGGAATGAATCCATCGGGAAGCTTCAAAGACAATGGTATGTGCGCCGCGGTCACGCATGCGAATTTGATGGGCGCTAAACGGGCTGCTTGCGCGAGTACCGGCAACACCAGCGCCTCTTTGGCGCTTTATTGTAGCGCGACAAACCTGATGAAGGCTGTCATCTTCATCGGTAGTGGAAAGATCAGTTATGGAAAGCTGAGTCAGGCACTCGATTACGGTGCATTGACGATCCAAATCGCAGGCGACTTTGACGATGCGATGATTCGTGTACGCCAAGTCTCGCAAGAGTTGGGCATTTACTTGGTAAACAGTGTGAATCCCTTCCGGTTGGAGGGGCAAAAAACGATTATGTTCCGCGTGCTGGAGGCGTTGCGGTGGCAGGTACCAGATTGGATCGTGGTGCCCGGCGGCAATCTCGGTAACAGCAGTGCTTTTGGCAAAGCTTTCATCGAGCTGCACCAACACGGTTTAATTGACCGCATTCCCCGCTTGGCAGTGATTAACGCTGCGGGCGCAGATACGTTGTACGAGTTGTTTGAACGACGCGGTGTTCGTTGGAATGGTGGCCGGGTGGGAATGGATCCAATCGTTCAATACAACGATGAAATGGATCGGCACAGCAAGAAAGCGGATACGATTGCGAGCGCGATCGAGATCAATCGCCCGGTCAATTTAAAGAAATGCCTGCGGGCACTCGACGCCATGAATGGGGTCGTTCGCCAAATCAGCGATCAAGAGATCCTGGATGCGAAAGCTCGTGTTGGTGCGGGTGGTTTCGGTTGTGAGCCGGCTTCGGCAGCCAGCGTCGCTGGGGCCAAATTGCTGCGACGCGAGGGGGTGATCGCGC
>JAYZAR010000070.1:0-60568 GCA_036339635.1 Planctomycetota bacterium
AACAACCCCGGCCGTGTGCTGAAATTCATCCAACACGATTGCCATGTGGCTGCGACTGTGCAAAAACTCTCTCAGAATCAACTCCACACTGCGGTCGTCCGGCACGGTCCAATGACGACGAAGAAGTTCTGTCATTGGAACATCGGGAGTTTGATTTCGGACGAGGAACGGCATTAAATCTTTGACGTACAACACTCCGATCACATTGTCGAGAGTTCCCTTGTAAACCGGAAACCGCGTCCGTCCCGCTTCGATTACGGTTTCCAAGACTTTTTTCCAGTCCCACTGGACATCGATCGCATCGACATCACCGCGTGGAGTCATGATGTGGCCGACGGTATCTTCGTGCAGCGTCATCACGCCCTGAATCATCTCACGCACCCCCGGCCCAAAAAAACCTTCTCGTGTCCCTGCTGTCACGATGGTTCGTATTTCGTCCTCCAGTTGCTCCTCGTCCTCATCCTCACTTTCAACTGTCCCGGTCAAACGTCGTGTCAACAACTCAACGAGTTCGCCAGGCGCCGAAAGCGGACGCATCAAGATTGACAAACTTCGCCAGAAGGGCCAACTGTGATAAAGCACCTGCGTGGAAGCGAAGCGAGTAACCGCAACCGGCAGCCAAACGTGAATCATCATCATCAATCCGCCGGCGGCGATAGCCCAGGCCAACAAACGCCACGCCGAGGGTGGCACCGTCGATGAGAACAAGGCTCCGGTTCCACCGATCAGGAATATGACTGTCCCGATCATTCGCAGATACTCGCTGCCGCGGATCGCCACTTCCTGTCGATCCAATACGGCACCAAATCGCTCGCGGTTTCGTTTCAGGCGACAATAAGCTTCCAACGGCTTTCCGGCGAATCGATCAAGCAACTCGCCACCGAGTCCCCCGATACTGCTGAGGGCAAAGCCGGTCAGTGATAGTAACCACCAAACGAAGTGATCGTTCACTCACGCTCCTCCTGAATGGAAGAATGCGTCGCTGAGATGTCATCATCACCGACCGATTGCCTCGATGCTTCCGGTTCTGTGTTGGTTCCGAGCTCAACACGGTCAACTGCGTGGCGATCAACCATGGCAATGCCTAGCTTTTGCATGACGCTCATTTCTGCCTGACGCATCTCGATTCGTGCCTCGGGCTGTTGATCGTCCATTCCACAAAGATGCAGCGTACCATGGACGACATAGAGGATGAGTTCATTCGCAGCGATCCAGCATAAATCAACTGCCGTGCGGGCAGCTGTCTCAGCACTGACCACCAATTCACCTTCAACGCGTGGAGGTTGGTGCAAATAACCAAAGCTGATCACGTCGGTCGGATAATCATGCTGCAGGTGCGTGCGATTGACGTGTTGAATCTCGGCATCTTCGGTAACCCGGATCCCAATTTCTCCGGTCTGGCAGCCACGATGTTGCGCGGCCATGACCGCTGCTTCGACAAGCCTCGTGGTTTGAACCGGCATCGCAACCTGGTCGTCGACAATCACATCCACCTGCAATGCATTCATTTGATCTGCGGACCTACTCATCACTCTAACTGCTGACCTGGGTATTTGACCCGCGCGTGGTAGATCGCCGTCAGCGATTTCACCAAGCTACGACGAATTCGATCCAATTGTCGAAACGTCAACCCACACTCATCAAACTGACCATCGGCAACTTTCTTTTGAGCAATCGCATCGACGAGGTTTTGAATTCGACTCGGTGTTGGATCAACGAGAGTTCTAGACGCACTTTCTACGGCATCGGCCAACATCATCACCGCAGCCTCGATCGTCTGCGGCTTTGGACCGGGATAACGAAAATCTTTGTCACTGACAGTTTCGGCATTTGGATCTTCTTCACTGCGACGGGCAGCTTCGCGGTAAAAGTACTCGACCAAGGTTGTGCCATGGTGCTGCAGAATGAAATCGACGATAGGTTCGGGCAGGTGATGGCTGCGTGCCAAGTCAGCACCATCCTTGACATGAGCGATGATGACCAAGGTACTCATCGCAGGCTGCAAGGAATCATGCTGATTCACGCCGGCATTCTGATTCTCGATGAAGTACTCCGGCTTGAACATTTTGCCAATATCGTGAAAGTACGCGCCAACACGAACGAGCAAGCCATTCGCGCCGATCTCATCAGCTGCCGCCTCAGCAATCGATGCGACGTTGATCGAATGGTTGTAAGTACCCGGGGCACGCTGTGCTAAACGCCGCAGCAAGGGGTGACTAGCGTCACCGAGTTCCAACAAACTCAAATCGGTTTGGACGCCAAACGTTTTTTCGACCAAGGGCAACAAGCCGGTCATCGCAGTGGCAGAAACCAGAATACAAAAGCCGGCCCAAAACGCCTCCTGCACCAAGCCGACAAAGACAGTCTCGAACACCGGACCACGATAAATGGTTTGAATTGCATCACCTGAGGGCGGAGGCAAGAAGAGCGTTGCCCCCGTTACAATCCCGACGGCGATGACCGTTACACCGGTGATCATTGCCGATAATGCCCCCACGTACAGCAGGTGGGTGCGACTGCGGATCCGAGCAAGCAGTAAGGTGCAGCTAAAACAAGCCGCTGCCAACATCACCAATTCACGAATGCCCAAGCCGAGAAATAAGGTCAAACTCACACTGGCAGCTGCCATCAGCAGCAGACCTAACTGTCGACCGTAAACCACCGCTAAGACAATGGACGCCAACACCATTGGAATCAGCTCGCCACGCCATTGATCACGCGATGCAAAATAGGCCAAGGAAATCGTGACCACCATCACGGTCAACAACTGGGCCAGCTTCCAACGATCGAGCAGCAATTGGCGATCGTCAACAAAAAAGATGTAGGAACCGCAGAGCAGGTACAACGCACCGATCATGCCAGCGTAAGCAGCCACTCGTGCGGTTCGGTCAGCAACATACATCTGACCTGACAAAACTTCCCATTCCCGTTGCAGTAGAACCAACTGCTCGTCCGTCAGCGGCTTTCCGGCATCCGCCAACGTGGTTCCGATCCGATAAGTCATCATCACCGTTTCAACCGAAGCGGCCGCTTTCCGCCGATCTTGCTCGCTCCGCTCATCGTCATATGTCAGCGTCTCTTGTTCGGGCAATCGCTCAGCGATCCAATCTGAGATCATCGAGGCGACAATTTGATTGTCACTTTCGGGAAACTTCGTACGAAACTGTTCTCTTAGACGCTTGGCAATCTCGGGCATCGCCTCCGCCATCCGAACTTCACTGGCTTCTACGAACTCGCCGTCATCAGGCTGCCCCGCTGGATAAACGCGAATTCGCTCCAGACTTCCTTGGTCTGTGTCGTGCGCCAAAGCTTGGATCAGGCCGTAGCGATAATTGTTCCGCAGTGAGAGTTCGATTGCATCGTCAAGGCGGGTCAGTCCCATGTCATCTGCGAAGACCGTCTTGATCATCGAAAAACGCAACGCCGGTGTATCCTCGGGTTGCGTCTCATCACCCTCAAAGAACTGAGCGAAGGCAGTTGCCTCGCGTTCTGTCAACTGATCGAACGAGGGCGCATTAACGACCAGAAACAAATCATCACGCAGCGCCGCACGCAACTCATCCAAGGGTTGGGTGCGATTGCGATAAGAGACGACCTGCTCGCGACGTCGTTGCCCACGCTGACGATTCGTTTCGACGCCGTCGGGCACCTCAAAGCTGACTCGATTCACCAAATCGCGGGGCGGTATTGACCCCCGGCGAAAAGAAAACGCAGGCTTCCAGGTTTGGCAAACGACCAGCAACGTGCCGGCCGCAACGACCGCGATCGCGATCCGAAGCGCAAAATCTGCCTTATCGCTATCCTGCCACCACTGAATTAATCGTGGCTTTTGAATCCCGAGCGAATCGATGCGTTCCTGCCGGGCTCGCTGTTTACTTGCGCCGCTCATGACAGCGGATCTGGGTGATTGCTTCAGCGAGTTTGGCGATGACCTCCGTACCGTTCGGACCGCTCGTAACGGTCTTCACGTTCAGTCACCACCGCCACGCGGAGGAGCGATCAATGTTGATCCTTTGATTCCCCGTGAACCGTGTTGCTTTCGTGATGGCCTACGTCGTCGTAGGCCTCGACAATTTTCTGGACTAGGTGATGCCGGACGATGTCGCTGGCCTGCAAACGCACCATCCCGATCGCGTCAATATTCGCAAGGCGTCCCATCGCATCTCGCAGTCCGCTGGTCACTCCCCGCGGTAAGTCCTGCTGCGTTACGTCGCCACTTACAACCATCTTGCTGCGTTCACCCATCCGAGTCAAAAACATCTTCATTTGGGCGACAGTCGCGTTCTGAGCCTCATCCAAAATAATGAAGGCATCATTGAGTGTCCGCCCGCGCATGTACGCGAGCGGAATCACCTCGATCACATCTTGTTCCATCAGATTTCGAGCTTGATCGAAATCGACCATCTCACCCAAGGCGTCCATCAACGGACGGAGGTAGGGATTGAGCTTGGCACGTAGATCACCGGGCAGGAAACCCAAACTCTCACCGGCCTCGACCGCAGGACGGACCAAGACGATTTTGCGAATCTGATTCGCTCGTAGGGCCTCCACAGCCATGGCCACGGCTAAATAAGTCTTGCCGCATCCAGCAGGCCCTGTCGCGAAGGTCAGATCAAATTTCCGAATCGCTTCCACATAGCGGGCCTGCCCGGCAGTGCGTGGCTTGATCCGCCGCCCCGCGTGCTGGACGTCGATTTCCTCGTCACCAAGAATAATTTTTGCTGCCGCCCCTTCGACAATCGCGCCTTGTTCCGAAGCGGCCGTTTCGACGTCGCCCGGGGATAGTTGCCCCTTCTTGCGGGAAACCAGACGCAGTTTCTCCAATGCCCGCATCGCGCGCTCGACACTCTGTCCGTCGCCTGAAACTCGAATGTGACCATCACGTTGGGTGATGCTGACATCGAACAGACGACGCAACTTGCGGAGATGCTGGTCGCGTGGCCCAAACAGAGCCAATATCTCTTCCGGATTGGTGATCGAAAGCGTCGCTTCGGTCATTCAAGTGCCTGCAAAGGTCGAAAAGCGGGAGACACGCATTTTATACGTTTCCCGTGAGATCATAGCTCTGATACAAACTTTGGTCCGGAACCGCTGCTAACCGGCCACTCCAGCCGCAAAACACAGAAAAGCCAGCGCAATCGCTGCAATTAGCGAGTCGGTGACATCCCAAACACCGCCCAAACCTGGCAACCAATTGCCGCTGTCTTTAGCCTCGCAGTCGCGTTTCACCAGCGATTCTGCCAAATCGCCAATCATTCCAGACAACGCCAGCAGTGGCCCCAACACCAAAGCCCCCCAGATAGGGCTAGAAAGAAACGCAACAGCAGGCACCTGCGATGGTGGTGTCCCGTCGCCCCGGACCACAGGAAAAAACCACCTCAGACAAACATATGCAACGATCGTGGCAGTTACGATGCCGCCAATCGCCCCCTCCTTCGTCTTGCCGGGACTCAAACGGGGGATCAGCTTATGCTTGCCGATTGCTTTCCCCGTGAAATAGGCGCCCGCATCGGTCGATTTGGTCACCAGGATCGTCGTTATCAACGCCGCTAAACCCCAGTTCCCACTTCCCATGGCCCGCAGTGACACGAAGAGAGCCATCGGCAGGCCGGCATAGAGCGAAACAAAAACAGCATGGGACGTCCGTTCGATCGTCCCCCCTGGCCCGATACCATAGACCTTCATTTCGCTGATCAAGACAACAAACATGGCAGCGACCGCACCGATCACAGTCCAACCCAATCGCCCGACTGGACAATCCTGGGGATAAACCTCACCGAACAGCGGCCATAGCAAGGGAATGCAAGCCGAAAGGGTAACGATCGCTGTCGCAAACAAGGTAATTGGAGGAGAGATTAAACGCTGACCACTTCTCAACATCGTCGCCATGTCCCGCGCCGTGCCCAGCGCGAAAAACAACAGCAACGGCAATAGCCATAACCCTTCGGCGCCGGCTGTCGAATAATGCCCATCCAAATAGAAGAGCCCAAGGACGATCGTGATCAAGACAGCGGAAGTTCGGAGTCGGTCTTTCAACATGGCTAGTCTTTCAACATGGCAGGGCTTGAAGCGTCGGTGGGTCGGTTACAGGCTGGGAACGGAGCGAGAGTCAAACGACGCACGAGTAAAACGGGACGATTCGATACCCAACGAATCAAACACAGCCTCACTGGTTTAGCAGGGTTGAACCACCTGATCGCAGGGTGAGCTCTCAAGCTGTCTCCCATTCACTTCTCAAATGACATTGCAGATCCCAAATGACGCGCGTCCAACGCATGGCGCTCCTGACGAGATACCATTCGAGCTCATTCGTTGATATCTAATCCACCAAAACGCCGTTGCCGCGACGAAAATTCTCGGATGGCCGCCAAAAAGTCATCACGCGAAAACTCGGGCCAACACAATTCGGTAATCCAAAGCTCCGAATAACTTATCTGCCACAACAAGAAATTACTGACCCGCATATCACCGCCGGTCCGAATCATCAAGTCAACTTCAGGTAAGTCTTTGGTGTAGAGCCTCTCGGCAATCATTGCTTCGTCGATCAACTCGGGATTCAGTGAACCTGCCGCAACTTCACGCGCCAAGTTTCGCGTTGCTCTCGCGATTTCCCCCCGACCGCCGTAATCGATCGCCAGCACCAATTGGGTCCCTGAGTTCCCCGCTGACATTTTTAATGTTCGATCGATCTCTTCGAGCACTCGAGGTGGCAAACGGTCCCGGCGACCAATTACCGATAAACGAAGTCCCTGATCCATGATCGTTCGCCGCTCTTCGATCAGATACTGCTCAAGCAGATGCATCAGGAAGTCGACCTCTTCTTGGGGCCGCTTCCAATTCTCGCTCGAAAGGCAATAGAGAGTGATCGCTTCGATCTGCAACTCGACGGCTGTCTCACTGATCATCCGAACGGTACTGACACCTTGCCGGTGACCCTCAATCCGAGGCAAATCACGTGACTGGGCCCAGCGTCCATTGCCGTCCATGATGATGGCAATGTGCTGTGGGCGATCGGCAAGAGGCACATCGGCCAGTAGATCGATATGCCCATCGGCTCGCGACTGGTCGGTCATTGCAGTCCGAGCGGCTGGAGAGCGAGTTCGGCGGCGGCATCTGTAAAGATAGTTTGAGCGCGGTCGGGGCCAACCGACAAGACACCAACGGGAATTCCCACCAATTCTTCGATACGCTTGACGTAGGCCAGAGCGCCGACCGGAAACTCATCCACACTGCGAACATCATCCACCGCTTGCTTCCATCCGGGGATCGTTTCGTAAATGGGACGACAGCGACGGATTTGGTCGGCATGACTTGGCAGACGCTCAATCCGATCGCCATCCAATTCGTACGCGACACACACCTTCAATTCATCCAGATGACTCAGTACGTCCATCATCATTAGCGCTAATCTCGTGACTCCACTGAGACGCGAGGTGTATCGCACGGCGACCGCATCGAACCAGCCGCAGCGGCGCGGGCGACCGGTCGTCGTACCAAACTCGTTGCCAAGTTTGCGGATCCGATCCCCTGTTTCATCTTCCAATTCGGTCGGGAAAGGTCCACCACCAACGCGTGTGCTGTACGCCTTGCAAACGCCAATTACTTGATTGATCCATCGCGGCGGGACTCCCGCCCCTGCACAAACACCAACACCACTACTGTTGCTGCTGGTTACGAATGGAAACGTGCCATGATCAATATCGAGCAAGGCTCCCTGAGCGCCCTCAAACAGTATTCGCTGATCGGCTTCACAAGCATCCAGCAAGAAATCGGTCGTATCACCGATCATGCCATGAAGTTGATCTGCCCAGGAAGCTGCCAAGGCCACGATCCTTTCAGGAGCGATTTTGTCCAGGTCTTCCCGGGGCGCTCCCATGTTGCCCAGCAGCGTGACCTTTTGTTCGGCCACGATTCCGATCCGTTCATCACGAGTCGATTGCACGAGGTCGGTCATTCGAATCGCATGGGTTCGCCCAACTTTGTCTCGGTAGCAGGGCCCGATTCCACGATTAGTTGTCCCGATCGATTCACCACGGACAGCGGTCGCGTTGATGAACTTGTCCTCCGCCATGTGCCAAGGCATGACCAGATGAGCCCGTTCGCTGATCCGAAGATTGTCCTGGCAGATTACCCCACGCTCGGCCAACCCATTGATCTCGTCAAGCATGGTGGTCGGATTGATGACGACGCCGGGTGTGATCAGGTTTTGCACCTCCGGATGCAAAATCCCACTCGGGATGTGGTGAAGTTTGTAGACCTCGTCGCCCGCCACTACGGTGTGCCCAGCATTGGCACCTCCTTGGTAACGCACCACCAAATCAAATTGCGGCGCCAAGAGATCGACGAGCTTGCCTTTTGCTTCGTCGCCCCACTGCAATCCAATGACACAGGTACCAGACACCACAGAACTCCACGTGCTCAGTCTTCAAAAGCTGCTGTATCGGTCGCAGCGCAAGCGGAAATCGTAAGCGCGAGACCTGCAACTGGCAATGACCAGCGCATGGAGCAAATCCAGACGTGATCGGGGCGGGTCTCAAGGCGATGCGGTTAGCATATTCTCCGCCCAACGAAGTCTCATTCAAAATCCTGCGAGCCAGCAACCAGAACTGAGTTGCTCCGTCAGCCGCCTGCGGCTTGCCAGATCGCCTCGTCCAACAAGCGAATCAGAGGATCAAATTGGGCAATTTCACTCGCATTGCTCGCCTGCTCGTGCCTGCGAAACAAAAGCAGGTAAGTCTCGTTCTGAGGGCGATAGCGATGAAAGAACAGCTGATTTTTGCGACGAATCACCTGTCGCAGCCGGTCGCGATGCCCGCCACAGCCCGCCCCCGACGGTGACGATTCCGAACTGCCGACCAGGGATTCCGCAATGGCGGCAGCAATTTCTCGATAGCCGTCGCAGTTGGGCATCATTCGATCTGCGGTCATGCTTTCCGTCGTCGGAACCCAATCGGGCGAGACCACAGGTAATTCTCGCTCGCTCCCGATTCGCCGAATGACGGAGCAACACTCGGCGATCAGGCCTTCGTATCCGATGACCCGAAATCCCGGCAAGGCGATTGGCGCAAGCAGTATGACCCTACGACCGGGTAGTTTTACGGCATCGATCAACCGGACAAGCCCCGCTTCGAACTCGGCCACCGCCGATTTCCCATCACTGGCCTCGGAGAAGCCGTAGCCGATCAAGATCACCGTGGGATCAGCCGTTTGCACATCACGTAGCAGCCGCTGGAAACCCCCTTCTGGAGCATCAAAACGCTTCCGTGCAATTCCGTGAACATTATCTCCCGACCAACCCAGGTTCCGGAACGTTAACTTCCAACCCGGGCGACGACATTGCAATTCTGCCTCGAAACATCCCGACATTTGCATGCGTTCGACGAAAGTGCCACCTAGGATCGCGATGCGATCGTTTGGCTTCAACAGCGGTTCATCAGCGAGACTAGCAGCCGTAAGCAGCACAAATGCCAAAGCCGAGGAAGGAAAACGCATGTTCAACAAATAAGTAAAGGCTAACGGAAACCACCACTATTTTTGTGCATCATACCGCCTCCGTGACAAAGCTTCATCGCAGCGGCGAGGGAACGGCAACGACCTATTTGATGGCTACCCAAAAAAACGGCGGGCTTTCGAAAAAACCCGCCGACATCAAACGTTTAACCGACCCACAGCAGGCCTGCCACGGGTCGCTAGTCGCGTTTCCGCAACCGCCAGCCCCAACCAATCGGCCGAAAACCTTCCAAATTCGAATTGCTGCGGGCAGCTTACTCTTTGCTGATTTGGCCTTCGATCGCCTTAACAAGTGCGGAATCATCCGGGTTGGTTCGAGGAGCGAATCGATTGACGAGATTGCCTTCACGATCGATCAAGAATTTTTCGAAGTTCCAGCTGATATCTCCTTTACCGGCAGGCTTGGTGTCCTTGCTGGTTAAATATTGGTAGATCGGAGCAGCCTTGTCGCCGTTGACGTCAATCTTGCTGAACATCGGGAACGTCACGTCAAATTTCGACGTGCAAAACTCCTTGATTTCCGAGTTACTTCCCGGTTCTTGGCCGCCAAACTGGTTGCAGGGGAAGCCGAGCACGACAAATCCCTGGTCCTTGTACTTGCCGTACAACTTCTCCAGTCCAGCATATTGCCGCGTCAGACCACATCGACTGGCTGTATTTACAACCAGCACGACCTTGCCCTCATAATCCTCGAGGTCGACAGTTTCGCCATCGATTGTTTTTGCCTTGAAGTTCAGGGCGCATTCGTGTTCATCGGCAGTCGCCATGGTTGTTAAGGCTCCAAAGGTAAAGGCAAGGGACAAAATCAAACGCATTTGTAGAGCTCCGAGTTAAAAAAAAGAGGGTGGATGGCTTTCCGGGCCACTATTTTCGGTTTCTGCGGTCAGTATAGAGGGTCTAACAGTGGCAATCGCAGCGACAGCAAATTACTTTCACGTTCTGCTCAGATTCGGGCCAACTTGCTTGACTTGGCGTTCGCGTCCTGGCAGCATTTCGGCTTCTCTCACCCTTTCATCCCTCATTCGCCCACATGCCCACCATGGAAAACCGTAAAAAGCTTCTCGTTGCAGGGTTCCTTACCCTGATTGCCGCAGGCATTGGCTTCGCCGTACGCGGCGGATTGCTGGACATTTGGTCAAAGCAATACGGTTTCACCATGACTGAGCTGGGGCAGATCACCGGCGGAGGTTTGCTCGGATTCGGCTTGGTGATCCTCGCCGCCGGAGCCATGATCGACTTTGTGGGCTACAAACGGCTAATGATTATCGCGTTGGGATGCCACGTGATTTCGGCGGTCATGCTTTTTGCCGCGACTCCCGTCTTCAACGCTTCAGGAAAAGATGCGGTCTACACACTGCTTTATGTCTCAATGTTCATTTTCGCGATTGGTAACGGTATTTGCGAAGCAGTGATTAACCCGCTGACTGCCGCGATCTACCCGGAGCAGAAAACGCACTATTTGAACATCCTGCATGCCGGCTGGCCGGCTGGCTTGGTGATCGGCGGCCTGATCGTCTTTGCGAAGGGGATAATTGGTTGGGAAATATTGATGGCGACGTTCCTGATCCCGGTCTTGATGTATGGCTTCATCGCCCTGAAAGAACCGTTTCCGAAAACGGCTGCTGAAGAAGGAGCTATCACGTACGGCGGGATGTTCGCCAAGCTGGTTGGCCCGTTTTTCCTAATCTTGCTCTTCGCTCACGCTTGTGTGGGCTACGTTGAGCTAGGTACCGATAGCTGGATCAATAAGATCACCGGCAAAATCCTGAGCAACGCCGCATTAGGCACGGCTTTATTCATTTACACCTCTTTGTTGATGACCGGCCTGCGGTTCTTCGCCGGACCAATTGTCCATAAGATCTCCTCACTCGGCCTCTTACTCGCCAGCGCCGTTGTCGGCGCAGTGGGGCTTTACCTGATCAGCATTGGTGAAAGTGTGCCATTTATGTTCTTCGCTGCAACGGTTTACGCGATGGGCAAAACCTTCCTCTGGCCTACCATGCTTGGAGTGGTCGGCGAAAGGTTCCCACAAAGTGCTACCGTGGCAATGGCCCTGATGGGCTTCGCCGGAATGACCTCAGCTGGATTGCTGGGTGGACCAGGCATTGGATACAAACAAGATTACTTTGCTTCGCAGTACATCCAAGACAATGCACCGGAAACGTACCAACGAGTGAAAGCGCCGAACGAGAACAACTTTCTGTTCTTCCCGGCGATCACCGGTATCGACGGTGCGAAGGCGGGCATGATCGAAGACAATGGAGAGGCAGTCGCTTCTGAGGTTGCGATCGTGGGCGACAATCTCGGCTCCGAGGCCAACAAGGGACTGAAAACCCAGTATGACTGGTGGAACGCGAACAAGCAGTTCGCCGACCAGGACAAGGAACCGGTCGAAGCTGCAACGCTGTACGGAAGTCGCATGGCTCTCCTATACACCGCGATCGTTCCGGCAACGATGGCCGTACTCTATGTGATCCTGATTCTGTGTTTCAAGGCTCCGAAGGAAGAAGGGGATGTCCATCTTGGGGAGGAAGCTGCGGGTACGGAACTGTAGCCCCACTGAAATCTAGTCCCTGGAGCCAAAGTGACGTTTGAGCAATCGAATCAGCGCCGGCGTTAGTCCGCCGGCGCTTTTTTTGTCGACCACCGCTGGTGATTGGTGCCCAAACCGAATGAACGTCGACGCCAAACCAGCGGCGACGTCTTGTTTTTTCAGCAAGCCGACGAGGAATCATCCTGAAACCAAGCGTCCTCCCCGTTACGAAAGAGCCGCAGCGAACCACAAAGATGAGTGGCGGGCTCTTATCTTCGCTTCCTAGATTCTCAACCGAGGCGAAACCGCCCGAAACCCTGCATTCAGAAACCCTGCATTTGATCGAGCAAATTTGCTTTGCAGGAGTCCCCTCAGCAATTTGGGAAAATCCGTCTAGAATCTGGCGACGGCAATTGGAACCCACTTACTGCTTAACCCCCGACTGAACGTGCTACGCACCCATACCTGCGGCCAGCTCCGCAAATCTGACGTTGGAACCGAAGTCACCCTTTGTGGTTGGGTCGAGAGCAAACGCGACCATGGTGGCGCGGTATTCATCGACCTCCGCGACCGATACGGCCTCACGCAGGTCGTGGTCGGCCCGCCCGAAGCGGGCAGCGAGTTGATCGACGAAGCGGGACGCGTTGCCAGCGAAAGTGTGATTTTGATACGCGGCAAGGTCACCGATCGGCTGGAAGGCAAAGCCAATGAAAAACTTGCCACCGGTGAAATCGAGGTCCGTAGTTCTCACTTCGAAATCCTCAACAACTGCGAAACGCCACCCTTCACACCAAGTCAGAGTGATTTACCAGGCGAGGATCTACGTCTGAAGTACCGATTTCTCGACCTGCGTCGCGGCGAAATGCAGCGAGCCATGTTCTTGCGCAGCAAAATCGTTAAATCGATGCGGGACTATTTCGAAAAGCACGACTTCATCGACGTTGAAACACCGATCCTTGGTCGCAGTACCCCGGAAGGAGCTCGTGATTACTTAGTGCCCAGTCGCGTGCATCCGACAAGTTTTTACGCCCTGCCACAGTCCCCCCAACTCTACAAACAGATCCTGATGGTGGCTGGGTTTGACCGCTACGTGCAAGTCGCGAAGTGTTTCCGAGACGAAGACCTGCGAGCGGACCGACAACCCGAATTCACGCAACTCGACGTCGAAATGTCTTTTGTCGATGCAGATGACGTCATAGGTTTGATCGATGGCCTGGTTGCCGAGAGCGCGAAAGCGGTCCTGGGTAAAGAGATTAGCACTCCCCTGCCACGAATGACCTACAGCGAAGCGATGCGGCGGTTCGGCAGCGACGCCCCGGACCTGCGTTTCGGGATGGAAATTGTTGACGTCACTTCGGTTGCCAAGAAAACCGAATTTCGCGTGTTCCGCGGTACCGCCGACTCCGGGGGTTTCGTGCGGGGTATCGCCGTCAAGGATGCTGCGACCAAATACTCGCGTCGGCAAATCGATGAGCTAACCGAATATGTCAAAGGCGACTTCGGGGCAAAAGGATTGGCTTGGTTCCGCGTCGAGGATGACGGGACGCTATGGAGCCCCATCAGCAAGAACTTTGATCCCGAACACCTAGCGGAAATCAAAACGTCACTCGCAGGCGAACCTGGCGACCTATTGATGTTCTTGGCCGACACCTGGGAAGTCACCTGCAAGGGTCTGGCTGGCTTGAGGAAACGTCTGGCCGGCGAATTGGGATTGATTGATAAAGACGCCTTGCACTGCTCGTGGGTGACCGAGTTCCCCATGTTCGACCGCGACGAAGAAAGCGGCCGGTGGGTCGCAATGCACCACCCTTTCACCGCGCCTTTGGCCAGCGACTTGCCGTTGCTGGAAGAGGATCCGCAGGGTTGTCGCGCCCAAGCGTACGACCTGGTGATCAACGGAAGCGAAGCAGGCGGTGGGACGATCCGAATCCATGATCCGTCAACCCAATCGAAGGTCTTCGACCTGCTCGGGATCGATGAGGAAACCGCGGAAGACCGTTTTGGTTTCTTACTGAACGCACTGAAATACGGCGCGCCACCCCACGGCGGGATCGCACTCGGGATCGACCGCTGGGTGATGCTGTTTGCCGGTCTGGAAAACATTCGCGAAGTGATCGCTTTTCCAAAGACACAGAAAGCGACTGACTTGATGACCGAGGCTCCGGGCCAAGTCGATAAAGAACAGCTAGCTGAACTGCACCTGCGAACCGTCAAGGCCAAAAAGGACTAATCCGAAACAGCCCCTGCGATCGCGACCAGAAGAAATGGCGTGAGGCCTAGTTCTCTGGGAAGCTCGGTTTCCGCAGCCTAGGCTGATCCCCAACGCAGCAGCATAGTTTCGGTCCAGCATCGTCCGAGGTAGCGTTTCGAACTGATGGTGCCGTACCGGCTGTGCTTTTGGATGGCTTTGTATTTGTATGGGCGGCCACCCAACCGTAGACTGAGATGTGCGGGGTGACTGGATTGGCCCTGCACGCTTATTCCTCACCTGGAGAAATCGATGGCCTTGCCTCCTTGGACGATCGAAGTATTGCGGCGGGGACTGACCGACGCCGCTCGCAAGGCAAGTGAGCCGCAAACACTCGAAAAAATTAAATCACAGGCGACGGAGATTCTACAGGAGCTGCCTCACACGGCGGCTCGCCACCTTGATGCCGTGCTCCGTTCGGCCGAGGCCGGTAAACGCAGTGTTGAACAGTGGAGTCGAGAACACTCGGCGATCGCGATTCCGATGTTGAATGCCAGTGGTATCCTGATCCATGAATTCGGAACTGGCGTACCGCTTCCCGACAAAGTCCTCGACGTGGGTCGAGAGTTAATCTCAGGTGACGTGGTTCAGGGTGAAGCCGAACAGGCACGACTTGCCAAGCGCATCCAACGCCTGCTTTCCTCATCGCAAGATCATTCGTTGCTAATCACAGCAAGCTTCTCCGCCGCCATGACGGCGTTTTCATTACTTGTGCAACGCCGAAATCTTGTCGTTCACCGCGGTCATTCCGTCGCGCTACCCGATGGGACGCCGCTTCCAGAAGCTTTCCAGACACTGGTTCCGCTGATCCAAGAAGTCGGCAGCATCAACCGAATTGATCCGCACGATTTTGATGGCCTGAATTCCTTCTGTGCTATCTTTGCCGATGGCGGCACGAACCCCATCGTTCCACTCGATCTATCTAACCACGATGCCCAACAGGCTGCTGTCCTGCCCCTGGCGACCCTGCAGGCGAGCGAATTCGAACAAATTCCTTCCGCCGAAGAAATGATCAATCAGGGAATTGATTATGTCATGATGCCTGGCAACGGGTTGGCAGCGGGCCCAAACTGCGGAATGCTATTGGGTCCGACAGAAGAAATCGAATGGATCCGAAACTCAACAGCTTGGTCGAGCCTTCGTGCCAGCGATGCTCTGCAAGGAATGATGGTTGTCGCGCTCGAAGAAGCGGCCTCCAACCCGAGCAATCTGCCGGTGCAAGCGTTACTTAGCACCAATGAAGAAAATCTGCGTGGGCGGGCAGAGCGACTTGCCACTCGCCTCTCGGCGATCGACACCATCCGGTCGTGTCAAATCACCGCCGACGAGGCTCGACTCACCTCAACCGGTCGCTGGCGATTTCCCTCAAGGCAACTATGCTTGCAGCACCAGACGCTCACACCAACCCAGTGGGGCGAACAACTCCGCGAGGAAGTCCCGTCGATTGAAGCGTCGATCACGGGTGACCAATTGAAAATCGATTTGCGTTGGATTTCACCAGCAGACGATCGAAAAATCGCCGCCGCGTTCGGCGAAGTTGGCCACGGGAATAACGAAGCCGACACTCCCGAAGCAAATGCCGAGTGAATCGCGTGCCACGCAGAACCTCGACGGCAGGATGCGTAAGCGCCGCCTAGTTTGGAGTGATCCAAACCAAATCATCCCACCACTGTGTATCGTTCGATTGGGCTGGCCCTTCGCTACTACGTCCGTCTTGCACAATCTTGGTGATGCGATTGACCAATCGCTGTTCAACCTCTGGGTATTGTGCAATCACATCGCGGGTTTCACTCGGGTCGGTGGTTAGATCATACAGTTCTCGCTTGTTTTTTTGCTGCTTGCCTTCCATCACCAATTTCCATTTGCCGTGACGGATCGCGAATCGGCCGTTTGCTGCGTGATGGATAATCGGCGGGCGTGATCCGGTTTGGTGACCGAGCAAGTGCGGATAAAAACTCGTGCTATCCTCACCCGCGTCTGGTGGTAGATCCTGCCCAACAACTTCGGCCAATGTGGCCAACAGATCCGTTTGGCAAACCATATCATCACAACGCGTACCGGCGGCAATTTTCGCGGGCCAACGGACGAACATTGGGACTCGATGACCACCTTCGTAGATGGAACGCTTACCCTCCCGGAAAATCCCGTTGCTGTGATGTTTAAATCGTCTGATGCGTTCTTTCCATGTCGTTTCCGGTCCATTGTCGCTGCTAAAAACCACCAACGTATTCTCCGCCAACTGCTGCTGGTCCAAGAAGTCCAAAATACGCCCCACGTGCCAATCGGTTTCCATCATAAAATCACCGTAGGCGCCCGCCTGACTCTTGCCACGAAATTGATCAATCGGGATCACCGGCTTGTGCGGCGAGGTGTAGGGCAAGTAGAGAAAGAACGGGGTTCCCGACCGAACACCGGGAACCTGTTTCTCCATCCACTCAATCGCCTTGTCGGTGAATCGGGTCAAACACTCAGAATCGACAAAGTCGGCTGCGATTTCCAATTTGCCCCGCACGACGCCGAGCTCGCTGGTGGTTCCGAGGTCGCTGACCTGGGATTCATAGGGCGGCATGATGCGATAATCAGAAATCGCAATCTGATTCGGTTTCTTCTGTGTGTACCGTGTTGGAGGGACCGCTGCATACCGCCCCTCAAACCAAGCCAAGACACCGTAATTCATCGAAGCGGGGATGCCCCAGAAATAATCAAATCCCTTGTCCAAGGGCATATCGCGTACTGGTTGAGTCCAATCGCGATCGGACCGGTCACCCGGAAAATCCATGCCAAGGTGCCACTTGCCTACCATGGCCGTGCGATAGCCACTCCCACCTAACATCGAAGCGAGCGTCATTCGGTCATCCGCAATCAAACATTCTTTTTCGGCACCGTAGACACCACGCTTCAACGTTGTCCGCCAACTGTATCGCCCCGTCAGCAATCCATAGCGACTGGGTGTGCAAACGGTATCACTGCAGTGCGCATCCGTGAACGTCATTCCTTCGCGGGCCAAACGATCAAGATTAGGCGTCTGAAACTTTGCCGTGGGATTCAAGCAGGCGGCATCACCATAGCCTTGATCATCTGTATAAATCACGATCACGTTGGGTGATTGCCCGCGGAGCGTACTCCCCAAGAAGCCAAAATACCAGACGATGAAACCCAACAACAACAACCACCGCTTGATTCTCGAATGGATATTTGCTCGTACCCCCAGTAAAAACGACGATGGTGAGACGGACCAACGGTCAAACCGCATGACAGCGAACTTGAACTACCTCTAATCTCGTTGAAAGAAATCGCCGAAGGATTGGTAGTCATGATACGGTACGGCAGATTGCTTCCAATCTTCTGTCCACCGATCGTATACCGAACGCAACTCATGCAGCTTTCCAACTGCCGAAGGTGAATCGACCAGATTCGTCAATTCCAAGCGGTCGTTATTCAGATCATAAAGTTCCTCGGTTGGCTCGAGGTCATCTTGATCGTAAGGCCAGTAAATGTACTTCCAGCCCTTCGTAACGACGGCCAAAGAGTGGACTGGCTTGGGACCCCAAACGTTGATCAACGGCAGGGAGTCGTGAATCTTTGCAGCTGGGTTGTCATACAGCTGCATCAGATCCATTCCGTCCATGTCCTCGGGGATGGGGAGCCCCGCCAGGGCCAACATTGTCGGCGCGAAATCGATGTTGCCCGTCAACGCGCGACATCGCAATTGGCGACCACTATTTTCATGTCGCGGATCAAGCATGATCAAGGGCACTCGTGACGCTTCCTCATAGGGCAAGACCTTTGACCCATACCCATGCGATCCGCACAGAAAACCGTTGTCACTCGTGTAAATGACCACTGTATTGTCGGCCACACCAGCTTCTTTGATCGCTTTGCGAATCATCCCGACCGCCACATCGATCGCGTAAATCTGCTGATAATAGGTTGCCATCACACGATCGTACTGATCGCTGTAGTTCCAACTATGAAATCGTTCAAATTGTCGGCCTTTGCGACTTTGCAAAGAAAAATGTTCACCATACTCGCGACCGAAATTCGCGGGTTTGGTAAACTTCGCACCGGCATAAACCGAATCGAATTGTGGATCAGGCGTGGCCGGCATATGCGGCGCTTTAAAACTGATCGACAAGCAAAATGGCCGCTCGGATTCTGCAGCTTCAAGCACAAAATCACGACCGAAAGCTCCGTAAGAGAGAGTCGAGTGGGGATACTTTTTGGCGTACCTGCCCATCGACTTATTCTTTGCGGTGACATAAGAAGTTTGCCCTGGCCCGCCTCCCCAACGATCAAAATCGGCTGCTGGCAGCACCCCTTTCTCGCCCGCCGCTGCCGCCACTTCAAACCCAAACTTGCCCGCAAACCCAGTCCAGTAACCTGCGTCGCGAAGCAGGCTAGGGTAAGATTTTTGCCAATGTTGGCTTAGCAGCGGACCGTGTGTGAAATTACACCCGTTTTTGTATTCCAACAATCCAGTCATCACATTGGCTCGACTGGCCATGCAGATTGCGGTTGTATCGTAATGATGGTCAAAAACCATTCCTTCCCGCGCTAACTGATCAAGGTTCGGCGTTTTTACACCGGGCGTGCCGTAACAACCGAGCGAATAGCTGCACTGGTCGTCGGCAAACAGGAACACAATGTTCGGGCGCTGGTCCGCTCTTGCAACGGCCCCCGTGAACACACCGCAAGCAAGAATGGAAAACGCGAATGCAACAGAGGGCCAACGCAGCATCATGCTCATCTCCAAAGGTTGTCGCAATCTTCGCAACGCCGCCCCGCAACACGCTGAGCCGAGTTCACTTCCTGGGATTTTTTTTCAGTGAATCGTCCAACGCCACCCGCGGGGCCCGTGAATTGTCTCGTTGACCATCTCGTTTTTTCAAACCCGCACGGTCCATCAGTGAACTCCGCATCATCTCGTCCATGTAATCGTCATCGGCTGGAGGCGGACCATAGGCGCCGAGTTGCTGGGGATCATACTCGATAATGTACTCGTGGCGAGCAATCGACAGTTTGCATTCGGGATCGACGCGTTTCCGTATGACCGCTCGATCGTCAACCTTGGTTCCATTTCGGCTGTTCAGATCGCGAACGAACCAATAGCCATATTCCAGCGTCAATCGACAATGCTGGGTGGACACATTGTTAAATTTCAGCTGTACATCCGCCTCACCCCGCCGCCCAATCAATAGCCGTTTCTTCATGAGCGGAATCGGATCTCCCCCACCGCACGGAGTCAGTTGCCCGAAGGGACCAGCAAATGTCTGCTCCTCTCTTTCGAGTCCGTGACTCGGTCGTTGGTTCGGTTTTTTCGAATTCACAGTGGCTACCCACGGGTTAGTCGTTGACGGCTAAAACCGCCGCCCTCCAATGAATTGGGGGCAGGAAGAGATGCCGTTGGGCGGTAGACTACTCCTCATCATAGCCTGCTCCCACCCTATTTTGGTCCACATCCCCCATTTGGCAACTCTGACTGTGCCCTCACCCGCAAAAAACGACGATCGGCTCGCTTGGCAGCATGAAGGATTGGTCCTCAACGCGTTCGGGGCTGCCCTCAAACGACGCCATGGCGGTCGGATTCAGCGGGTCAGCATTGATGCTGGGTTCACCTGTCCCAACGTCGATGGTGCTGTCGCCCGTGGTGGCTGTAATTTCTGTGATAATCGCTCGTTTAGCCCATCACGTCGCGTTCGCTTAAGACGAGTTATCGAACAACTCGAAACGGGCATCCAATCTGTCCGCCGACGCTATCAAAATGTGCAGGGGTTCATCGCCTACTTCCAGCCCGCAACAAACACCTACGCACCGGTCGATCAGTTAGCCGAATTGTTCGAGTCGACTTTAGCTGTCAGCGATGAGGTGGTTGGCTTAGCCATCGGAACCCGCCCTGACTGTGCTCCAGAATCGGTTTTGGATTTGCTTGAAAACCTGTCGCAAAGGCATGAAGTTTCGCTCGAGTACGGGATGCAAACCATGTACGACACAAGCCTGCAATGGATGAATCGCGCACACTGTCACAAACACATGGTCAATGCAGCCGACCGCAGCCGGGGAAGAGGGTTCGAATGCTGTGCCCATATCATCCTGGGACTACCCGGTGAAACGCATGCGATGATGATGGAAACCGCAAACGAAATAGGACGCCTCGGCCTCGACGCCATCAAGCTACATAACCTGTATGCCGTGACTGGCACACCGCTGGGTGATCAAGTCATCGCGGGTGAAATTCAGATGATGCAACGGGACGATTACATCGAAACCGTCGTCGATTTCCTGGAACGCATCTCGCCTGAGGTGATCGTGGAAAGAATCAGCGGCGACGCTCCACCCGATTACTTGATCGAACCAAAGTGGTGCTTGGAAAAATCGTCTTTGCGATTGGCAATCGAAAATGAGTTCCGACGCCGGGGAACACGCCAGGGAAGTCGCTTTGCCCACCCCGCCAACGATCCAGCGAAACGACCTCGCCCAGTTGATCTTACGCCTGCCGAAATTCGCAACCAAATCGAAAAGCGAGGCCGCCTGCCGGTCCTGAAACTACAGCCCGACCCTTAACTAGAATCAGGTTCCTAATTAGCATTGGGCCAGAGCGGGTCAGCCACCCGCAGCGAGAGAAACGCTCAAGATTCCAGTCAAGCCGCTTTGGTGCGTTCGACTACCCTAGCAGTCGGCCGACTGCGAAGCAGGGCTGCCCGACCTCTTCAATACAATCGGCGAACGGAAGGCAATCGGTGAAAACGACGTCTATCTTCGCGGTTGACTCCCAGTTACGCTTCTAAGGGGAGTCATTCCGACCGAGTCGACTGAGTAGTGCACTCACACGATTGAGCTTCGCACTCCCCCTATCCCTCCTGAGCGTTCTCGGACCGAGCGTTCGATAACGTCCAAGCGTTCTGTCCCCCGGAACGCTGCTCTTTTCTTTCCCCACCGAGAGTTGCCGAATGGCCCGTGTTGGCATCATTTTTGGACTTCTGCTTTGCGGTCTCACCTTTTTGGGTTTGATCAGCACGGAACAAAAGAGTCCTCATCAGTTCTACCCGATGATGCTAGGTATTCCAGTGTTGTTTTGCGGGGTGGTCGCTTTGAATCCACACCGGCGTAAGCATGCAGTAAACGTGACAGCGGTGCTAGCTCTGGTCGGCACGACGGCGGGTGGCGTTGGCAGCTTACGAAGATTGCTCGAAGATCAGGCGGTCGACCGCTACGGGTTACCGCTCATCGGATCGATGTCGATTCTTTGTTTCTTCTTGCTACTGGCTTGTATCGCCTCGTTTCGTGCCGCGCGGAAACGAAAAGAAATGGCAGTGTGATCTCAACCCCGACTTTTCTCAGCCCCGACCAGTCCCAGCATGCTTGGCACAAATTGCCGAAGCGCTCGGGAACGATGACTGATCGCTCGTTTGACCGTCAGATCAAGCTCGCCAAACGTGCGATGGTATTCGCGAATGATGAAGAGTGGGTCGTAGCCAAACCCGGCACCGCCACTTCGTTGCTGGGCGATGCGACCACGGCACTGGCCGCTCGCCTGCAACCGCACCTCGCCCCGGGGATCGGCCAGGCATAAATAGCAATTAAATTGGGCACCACGAAGCTCGTCAGGCACATCGCAAAGCTCGCGCAACAATTTGTCATTGTTAGCTTCGTCGTCGCCGTGCTCACCGGCATAGCGTGCCGAGATCACTCCGGGAGCTCCCCGGAGCGCGTCGACCGTCAAGCCAGAATCCTCAGCCAAAACCCACCGGCCGAGATGCTTTGCTTGCTCCGTCGCTTTTAAAACGGCATTAGCGGCAAAGGTATCACCAGTTTCCTCGACCTCGATAGCGGTCGGGATCTCTGCCAGCGAAGTCAGTTTGAAGCGGTCCTCAGGCAGCAACATTCGAAGCTCAACGAGCTTCTTCGCGTTATGCGTTCCCAGGACGAGATCAAACATTGGTTAACGCATTCCTATCTTGGAGCCGTACAGGCTTCGCTTGGATGATTTTGGAACTGCGATAGGCGTCGGCTCAACGTCGAAGGGAATTGCCCCCACACCATTGGCGGCGATGCCCTTGGTGCCGGCGGGTACCTGACGAGCCAATTCCGGTCGCACGTTGAACGCGCTGTATCGCTTGATCGCAGCACGAATCTCGGGCGTGTACTCGAACTTTCCGTCGGGCAATTCGCGACCGAGAGAGTCAAAGCTACCAACGGTGACCAGGGAACGGTAGCGGTCGTGGAATTGATAGGCCTCGACACCTTGCTTTCGCAATTCGCTGGTCATCTTTTCGGCATCCAGCAAAAATCGATTCAAACGCTCTTCGCTGGGTGCAAATTTCTTGTCGGCTTTCCCATCCACAATCGCGCCAAGCCCTTCGAACGTCTTGACCACAACGGTATACTTGCCTTCACATTTCAACAAGCTGTACTGCAGCCCATCGTTCATCTCGTGAACAAACGAATCAACCGGTGGAGCCTTGAAGAATTGCTCGGGGAGCATGGGATTACGAGTGACAAACGCCTGGCCCATTGGCCCGGCAGGGCTATCTTTCCTGGACGAGAACAGGTTGGTCGTGATCGATTTCAGGGTGGTAACTGGATTGCTGCGGTCCGTTTCAGCCGCGAAATCATTGGGATTCTGGAACACTTTCGGTTTAGCGGAGCGAATTCGCTTTAGATCTCCCTCGACCCCAGGATGCTCCACTGAATCGTATTCACCGACTAAAACGGCATAGGCATCGTAACGATACCGATTCGCGTATCGAATCGACTTACTGGTCCTCGGATCGCGGTCGATCGTACCGGTGAAGTCAAAATTTTCTTTGTATATGAATGCTGGCAGATTCAGTTCACTGCGAATCTCAAGGGCCAAATTTGCCGCACGCGTCTTCGCTCCATCACCCACAAAGGTCGAAGCGAGAATCATCCACGGCCCGTCCTCTTCGGACAACTCGTAGGTCTTATTCGGATCAGCTTCAGTGGCAGCCGTCCTCTGAAACATCTTCAAAAGAGCTGGCTTGTCGGCCGATGCAACGGCAACGCTAACTGAAACCAAGAGCAGGCTTAGGAGCGATCTGTAGCTCATAACGGCAATCTTCCGTGAATTCCGCTGGGATGGGTATTTTTTTTACGATCGAAAGGCATCCTTACCAGATCACCTAAACCGAGCGAAAGACAGGTTTCTCTGACAGGCCGATTCCACCGCCCCGACAACCCATCCCAAAGCGGCTCATCCTCCTTCACAACAAGCAGCGTCGGCGCAGAAAACGCAGTAGACCATCGAGAAAAAGCTAAAAACCAGCGGAGCCTGAATGGAAGACAGCGGCCAAGAAAAAAGAGTCCTGTAGGCCAAGAAAATGAAAGATTCCGTCCAGACAAACGAACCTGGAACGTCACGCGGCGCCCCAACTCGATTAGAAGATTAGCGGGCCAGAGCCGCTCCACATGGCCGGCGCCGTGCCAGATAACTAGCGAAGATTTCAGACAACAAGCACAGATTTCAGTCTCAATCGCATGCGAGCCACGCCATGATCGCTCCCGGACTCCCCAGAGCGATACAAACTGAATCCGTCATGACGTGACGGTAGGTGTGATTGGGGATCCTGGGTTGCCGCTACTTTGTCGCCGCTGTGTAGGCGTAGCGATTATGCACCGCAGGGTCCATCAACCCTGCGGAATTCCAAGGTTTCAATTTTTCGCGAAGCCTTTGATCGAGGCTTGACCCACTTTTCCTTACGTCCGTCAATTCCTGACTAGCCCAATCGATCAATCGCACAAACTCTACATCATCTGCATTCCATAATGCTTCGGGGTTTTCGCCCTGCTGGTAGCGTTCCTCGCAACGGATAGCAGCAGCAAAGTAGAGCATGCAAGCCACCGTGAAGCACGGAAAATCACTCATCGTCGCGTAGGCGGTTGCCACCAACCGGTCGAGCAATTGAACCTCCTGACGAAAAGAGACTCGATAGGCATTCAGTTGTTCACTTCGGACGGAATCATTCGCTTCCAGCACAATGCGAGCGACCCGATCGACTCCTGCCAAGGCGTGCGCGATCCCAGTGCTATGCAAGGGATCGAGAGTCAATGCCGCAGTCGGTAACATCAACTGTTGGTCGCCAACGACTGGATCAAACCAGCGCTGCAACCGGCGACCGGTCGAGACAACCCCGGGCGGTTCGACCGGCACGGCATCCGACATCAAGTCGCAGATCGTTGGGTAGGGTGACCAATCGAGCGAGACAGGTAAGGGTGACGTTATGCCGACGCTGGTGATGCCATTGTTCATCCGCAACATCCACATCCAACCATTACTCAACAGATGGTGCTGCGCTGCATCGTCGCTGTCGAATGGATTGCTCGATTCAATTCCTCGCGTCTCCAGCCAATCAGACATTCTCCGCACGCCTCGAAAGTGAGCGAAGGATGCAAATGATTTTGTCTTCAACTCCGCCACCTGATCCTGACACCCCCGCATTCGTGCCAAGACACCTGACTGACCTGACGCATCGATCAGCCATTCAGCATTGAGGGTAATTGTATCCGGATGAGTGGTATCCGAACGGGAACATTGCAGCTTGGTAGTTTTCCCAGTCGGCTGCTCGATTGCCCCAACCACATGCCCACTCAAATCGGTGGCTCCCGCATCGACGGCCAACCGAAACAGAAACTGATCGACATCAGGCCGATACCAATGGGTATCGGCCACGTCGTCATTTTTGCTTGCTGCTACCCACAGACTGTTCTGGCCAACCTGCGGTTCCGAAAATGGCTCGTCAGCGTGGTGTTGAAAATAGGTAAAGCCGCGTTTCCGCCCCCCTGCAAGCTCGGGGTGCGACTGCTGCCAACGCCCCCACGTCGACAAGGCAACCAATTCAGTAATCGCGTATCGCTCGCCAAGTCGCCGCAGCAACATGTCGGCGATGGGTGTGGAAGACTCGCCAACGGCAAATCGAGGGTGACGAGCCACATCGATCAATGCCACACGCATTCCATGTCGTGACAAAATGCCAGCGAGAATCGAACCGGCAAAGCCAGAACCAATGATGGCGGCGTCAAACGAACGGCACGAGGTCTGCTTCATCGCGTTGGATCGGTGGTCACTAGTCGCTTAGTAACGCAAAAGTTGGTTAAGCGGGAGGCTGTTTAGACGGGACGCTGGGTCAGATTCACTTGCCTCAAACGAGCGACGCGAGGATCCTCAGCCGCCATCTCCCACAAATCAAGGGTCACGACAGTGCGTCCCCCGGCGTCCGCAATCACCGTCGCTTGGAAGTCTAGCCAATCATCGAGCGAAAAGCTTGGCAAAGGGCCGGCGGCTGGTCCCCAGCCATTTCCGTCACGCGCCGGGATCATGCTGACGTGTCGAGCTCCGGCCCGAATCGCGTGTCGAAGGGACAATCGAGCCCACCTTATCGCCTCTTTAATTTCCACTCCAGGTACTCCCACAATCAAAAAAACTCGCAAATCGATTCGGAGCTGATGTAATTGAGCGGCATATCGATCAAATTGGTCACGTGTCATCTGCTTTTTCATCCGGGCCAACCAACGCGGCTGAACCGTTTCTAAACCGACGGCCACCTCAAGAGGTTGCCTCAAATCTTTTTGAAATTGCTTCAAGCGTTCCTCTCCAAACCGCGGATGATTCTCAACGATCACGCGTTCAAACCCGCCACACAGCTTGGCGATCTCACCATAATCCGATGCTGGGATACTCTGAGGATCGAAAAAGTTGCCGCTGTTGTAGAGCTTGACCCAACCTCCGCTTGCACATCCGTCACTTGAACGGCGACTTGGACCATCAGCGGCTCCGCGGCTTGATCCGTTGAGTCCACGGCGAATTTGTCGTGGAATCGCGCCAACCGGGGTCGATTTGTCCAGCGTGAACCGGTGCAAGTCACACATCGAGCAGCCGATAGGGCATCTCGAAGCAGTCAAAAAGATAGCGGTCGTCTCGACCTGCCCACCATGGCCATCAGGTTCAAGCTCACGCACAACGTGATAAGGAGAATCTGCAGATAACGATGGCGACATGATCACAATCAGGCGTCAGGGAAGTGGCACGGGGATGTCCAGTCGCCACAAGTTTCACCTCAACAACCCCAATTGTCTTGCTGTAGCCCTATTGCCCCAGGCAAAAATGCAGCAAAAAATAATGGTCGCAGAACTTTGGTAAAGCGAGTAGCGTAATGCTCCCATCAGATCGGATGTGACGCATTGCTCCCATCTGAAGCCGACACCACCCAAACCGATTGGTGTGCGGCAGGTTCTGTCCCTCCTTTCTTTCTACAAGCGATGATTCGGAGCACAAAGCCAAATGGTTGATGATTCTTCTGGGCAACCCTCAGTCATGATCCAGGCGGACGGGCTCAGTAAGTTCTACGGTGAGTTTGCTGCTGTCCAAAACGTCTCGTTCACTGTGCCCCGTGGCCAAGTTTGCGCGTTCCTGGGTCCCAACGGGGCCGGCAAGTCGACCACGATGAAGTTGCTGACGGGTTTCCTAGCTCCCTCCGAAGGAACCGCCCGGATCGGTGGATTCGACACCCAAAGTGATCGTTTACCGGCAGCGGAAATGCTGGGGTATCTGCCAGAAAATGGTCCGCTTTACACCGAGATGACGCCGGCGACCTTCCTCCGCTATGTCGGGAACACACGGATGATGCCCAAAAATCAGCTCAACCAGCGGTTAGACTATGTCCGTAACCAGTGTGCCCTTAAAGACGTCTGGGGAAAGGCGATAGGAAAACTATCGCGCGGTTATCGTCAACGTGTTGGAATGGCCCAGGCGTTGCTGCACGACCCCGCCGTACTGATTTTGGACGAACCCACTAGCGGCCTGGATCCCAATCAAGTCCACGGGCTCCGTGAACTAATCATCAGCTTGGGGAAAACCAAGACCGTGCTGTTGTCGACACACATTTTGCAAGAGGTTCACGCCGTTTGCAGCCGTGTTGTCCTTGTAAATGAAGGTCGTTTGGTTTTTGACGGTCCCACGAACGACTTGGGAACCGAGGGCACGGCCATGGAAGAGAAGTTCCGTGAACTCACTCTGGCGGCCAGTTCTTAATCGGTCAGCTATTGCTTTTCAGCGAAACGGCGATCCCGGCGTTTCCCTTCGACTGAACTCTCCCCCCACTCCTTATAGATAGACCTACCCGATCATGAAGTTACGAGCTCAAGTTGTGACCGCAATTTTCCGGCGAAACTTTTCGGCCTACTTTTCGGGCATGCTCGGTTACCTGTTCATCCTGGTTTTTGTGATGGCAGGCGGTTACTTCGCATTCAGCGATTCCTTTTTCACCGCCAACGAGCCGAACCTCGACCAACTGACGCAATGGTATCCGGTGTTGCTGCTATTCTTCGTCCCCGCCATCACCATGAGTGTCTGGGCGGAGGAACGAAAAGCGGGAACCGATGAACTCTTGTTCACAATGCCGGCAACAGACGTCGAAATCCTGTTAGCTAAATATCTCTCAGTCGTTGCGGTGTACACCGTCGCCTTGATCTTTTCGATGGCCCACGTCTTTGTCCTGGGCTATCTCGGCAATCCCGATTGGGGCCTACTGACTGCCACCTATTTTGGCTATTGGATTGCCGGCGCCGCGTTGCTGAGTGCGGGAATGCTTGCTTCTCAAATGACGAATAATATGACCGTCGCTTTCGTGCTGGGCGTGGTTCTTTGCATGATTCCCGTCGCGATTGGGTATGTCGGGGGTCTTCCAATTGTCGGCAACGTACTCGAACCGTTCAGCATTCGGGAACAATTTCGCGACCTGGGAACCGGTGTCGTTCCGATGACTGGCATTCTGTATTTCATCGGGTTCATTGTCGTGATGCTCTACTTGAATATCGTGTCGATGTCTCGTCGGCACTGGAAACACGACCAGCGAACGTCGGTGGCCCTGGAGTACGGCGTACGAGCGATCTGCATTGCGATCGTCGCCACTTGCGTGACTGCCTGGGCCGGTTACTCACCCTCGATGCGAATTGACGCGACGAGTGAAAATCTGTTCAGCCTCGCTCCATCCACCAAGAGGATCCTAAGCGAACTTGACTCCGAACGTCCGATTGAGATTCAGGCTTTCCTCAGCCCCGAGGTTCCGCCTGAGTACGAAGAGACGCGAAAGCGTCTGGTTGGCCTGCTGCGACAATTCGATGATCTCGGTGGCAAAAATCTTGAGGTCCGCTTTGTTGATGTAGAACCGTTCAGCCCCCAAGCCGACGAAGCGGAAAAGTTTGGAATCGCTCCTGTACGAGTGCTAACAGAGGATGGCGGACGCCGAGACGAAGTCGACCTATTCTTGGGCGCAGTCGCGATCAGCAGTTACGACAAGGTAGTCGTTCCCTTCTTCGGCAAGGGTCTGCCGGTCGAGTACGAACTGACCCGCAGTGTCCAAACGGTTGCCAATGACACGCGATATACGGTCGGCATTTTACGAACTGATGCTGGCTTGCTGGATGGATCGCGGGAGTGGCGGATCGTTACCGAACTAAGAAAACAATACGAAGTTGTTGAAATCTCACCAGCAACCGAGATTGACGCAAGTCAATTCGATGTTTTGTTGGCGGCGATGCCTTCGTCGCTCACTGACCCTGAAATGGCAAACCTTGTCGCCTATGCTCGAACAGGGAACCCGCTGCTAATCTTCGACGACCCGTTCCCGCTCTCGTTCAATAGCGGCGGATTCGGAGTCGCCGGGGCACCACGACAACCCAAGCCCTCGTCCGGCGGTGGCATGATGGGCGGTGGCCAACCGCCGGTACCGAAAGCGGACGGCGGACGTGCCACTCGATTGATGAACGTCCTGGGCGTTCAGTGGCAGTACGATCGAATCGCCTTTGACCTCAGCAATCCACACCCCGAATTCGCGATGCTGCCAGCCGAGTACGTGTTCGTCGCCCGCGGCAGCAGCAACGAGGAAGCATTCAATGACGAGAGCCTGATTACAAAAGGCCTGCAAGAAGTCATCGTGCTATATGGGGGAACGATCGAGAAAGCAGCATCCAGTGAGAACGCTTTCACGCCCTTGATTCAAACTGGTTTTGAGTCGGGATTGTTGCGATGGGAAGAGTTCGTTGATGAGGGTGGCCTGAATTTCATGTCCATGCAGCAAACCGCCAATCCACGCCGAAATCCAGCTCGTCGGGTCGACAGCGATGCCTTCACCTTGGCCGCCCAAGTACAAGGCAACGGCGATGACGGCGTCAATGCGATCTTCGTCGCAGATATCGACATGATCTCAGACTTCTTTTTCGATGAACGCACCTTCAGCAATTTGGACATTACCTTCGACAATGTCACCTTTGTGCTCAACGCCGTCGATGCGTTGGTCGGTGATGAATCGTTCATCAATCTTCGAAGTCGCCGAGCGAAGCACCGCTCACTCAATCGAGTTGAAGAGCAAAGGAACGAATTCCTTGAAAAGGCGAATGAAGCTGAACGAAAAGCAGACGACGAAGCGAAAGAGGAGCTGGAAGCACGCAGGAAGCAACTGAGCGAACGGGTGAAAGAAATCGAGGAAAACGAAGACCTTGATCCCATCGCGAAACAGCAAATGCGGCAGCAAGCACAGCAAACGGAACAGCAACGCTTGTCACTTGCCGAAGCACGCATCGATCAGAAAAAGAACGATGACATTCGCCGAATTCGAGCCCAAACACAAAAAGACATCGACGCCCTTGAACGCAAGATCCAATGGCGGGCGATCGGACTTCCAGCCTTGCCGGCATTGCTCGTCGGCATCATCGTCTTCGCCGGTAGGTGGCGGGACGAAAAACTCAGTGTCACCAAGTCCCGCCGACGCGACCAATAACTGGTCGGCTACTTTCAAATTTCCAAATCAAACCAAATCAAGTCGCGATATCTACTGAGGCATGCACGATGTCAACCTCCTCTGCAGGAAACTCCAACTCAAACGGTAAGCCGCAGAATAACAATAGACGCACAATCATGTTTGTCGGCGTTGCTGTTGCCTGCTTGGCGATCACATTCATACTCAAATGGGCGAACAGCCCCAAAGAGATCCAAGAATTCGGAAAGGTCGGGGAAGAGTTCTATCCAAAGTTCACTGATCCTACTGTTGCCACTGCACTGGCGGTCAAAGTTATCGACTCGGACAACTTGAAACCACTGGAATTTTCAGTCGAACAAGCCAGCAACGGCCAATGGGTGATTCCCTCTCACCACAACTATCCCGCCGATGCTGCTGATCAATTGGCCAAAACGGCAAGTAGCGTTATTGGCATCAAACGCGACGCAATGGTTACCCGCTGGGATTCCGATCACCCACAATACGGTGTGGTCGATCCCGAAACCGACTCCGTCAGTGTGGATGAAATCGACGGCATCGGTAAACGACTTACATTCCGAGGAACCGATGACAAAATCCTGGCCAGCTTCATCATAGGCAAGAAAGTCGAAGACCAAGAGAATCGCTACTACGTGCGACACCCGGGAGAAGACGAAACCTACATCGCCGAACTCGACATCGACTTGTCGACGAAATTTGGTGACTGGGTCAAAACCGACCTATTGGACGTGCAAGGTTCCGACATTCTCCGCATCGACTTGCAAGACTATTCCTTCGAAGAACGTGGGATGCAGTTGGCCGTCACCGACACCATCGAAACCGAATTGTCCCGCGATTCATCCACCGATGACTGGACGATGAAAGGATTGGATGTCGCGACGAAACAGGTTAACGCCGAAGCGATCGCCGAAACCGTGAATGCCGTCGCCGATTTGGCGATCGCGGGCGTGCGTCCCAAACAACCGGGCCTGACAGGCGATCTAGAACTTGACCGTAGTGTGATCGCAAGCCAACGCGACGTCGATCGAATCCAAGCGGACCTGCTAGCCCGTGGATTCCTGCTGCAACCAAGCACCAGCGACCCGAAACAATTGCGATTGATCGCCCGAGAAGGAGAGCTGTCCGTCGGCACAAACGATGGTCTCGTTTACCAATTGCATTTCGGTCGAGCCTTCACCGGTAGCGACGAGGAATTGGAGATCGGGTTCTCCAGCAACGGCGACACCGAAGCATCATCAGAAGAAGATGCAGACCAACCCGATGCGAAGGATGCAACCGGAGACAGTGAAGCCGAAGGTAGTGACAGTGAAGCAGAAGAAACACCCAGCGGAAAACCGGGACGATATGTCTACGTTCGGGTGCAAGTCGATCCTTCACTGCTAGGCGACAAACCAAACCCGGTCGAGCCACAAAAACCGGCTGAACTCATCGAAGCCGATAAGGAAGCAGCCGAGGCAAGCGAGAGTGAGAGCGAGGAGGGAGCTCCACAAGGCGATACGCCACCAGACGCAGAGACAGCCGAGGCCACCGAAACTGGTGAAGAAGCCAGTTCGGACGATGACGGAGAGACGCCCGAAGGTGAGTCTGAAGAAGCGAAGGAAGCCCGACTGCAGCAACTGCGGGAAGCCTTCGCCCAGATCGAACAACAGTACGAAGCAGACAAACGAGCGTTGGTCGAATACGAGGAAAAAGTAAAGGCTGCTGAAGAGAAAGCAGTCGAACTTAATCGACGTTTTGCGCTTTGGTACTACGTCATCCCAGGTGATGAATACGATAACTTGACACTCACCAAAGAAGACCTGATCTCAGCTATTACGGCAGAAGACGGGACACCAGTTGGTGAACCACTGCCCGAACTGCAACTGAATCTGCCGTCGGCCGACGCTCCAGGCCTGCCGATTCAAGCTCCAGCTGGAGAAACTCAACCAGCCTCAAGCGAGGATCCAGAATCGACCGCATCCGAAGCACCTGGCGAAAAGCCAGAACCTGCTCCTGAACCAACCCCCGAACCTGCTCCTGAACCAACTGCGGAGCCTGCTCCTGAAGCAACTGCGGAGCCTGCTCCTGAACCAACCCCAGAACCTGCTCCTGAACCAACTGCGGAGCCTGCTCCTTAATCGATGAGATGCGGGGATCGACAAGATTTCGTTGAATCAATCGCTACCCCGGTCGTGTGCCGTCCAAAGGATGGCTACTCTCCTAACCCTCGTCGTGATCGTAAACGCAGCACCATTGCAAGCGCTGCACCCGCGATCAATAAACTGCTGAACAAGAAGTAGCCGATGACGACAGCGATATTGCCAACATTTGCAGGTTCATCATCGAACGTAAGCCTAAGATTCTGATCAAGCGGTATCGCAAATAAAGCAGAGAATGGGCTGCTAATTCCCAACCATTCAATTCGCTCGGCGACATCTGGGGCGAAATTCAAGATTTCGCCTAGGGACAGCAGCGTAGGTGGAGCGACATACAGCAGTAATAGCACCGCATAGGTGCTGAGCAGTGCGATCGATGTTTTTTTGGAAAACAGTGAGCACGCCAAGGCAAGAACCGCATTGACCAAACAAACGACCAAAACCACCAGAAACATCGCGAGCACGGCGGCCCAGTTCGACCAAAAGCTATTGTTGAGTGCCGTTCCAAGCAGGAGTGGCCACAACAAGAACGACGTGAGTACAGCAGAGATTCGGAAACCAACGACAAATTTCCCCGACAAAATTTGCCAAGGCGTCAGCGTTGTGGTTAGCAGCAGGTCCAAGGTTTGACGTTCTCGCTCACTTGTCATGCTGCCGGCCAAGAAGACCGGTCCGACCAACATGTTAAACACAATGACATAGACGCTGAACCATGCACAGCGTTCGATCTGCCAAAACAAGAACACACCCATCAGGGGAATCGCCAGCAGCATGCTGATCTGAATGACCAGCCGTAACATCAAGGTCCCTTGGCTGAAGACTTCGCTGTGAATCTCTTTGTCGTAAACCGGATTCCTCCCATCCGGCATCAGCTGCTGCTTCTTGGGTGGTGCAAACAGACGATCGGGGAATTGGTCAGGCTGAATCACCAGGCCGACCGCCTCTTCAGCCTCCCGCTCCAAATCAATCACCTCTTTTCCCTCGCTACCCACGTCGGGTGGATACAGCATCCGCCCAGCCGCCGCTGAACACATCAAGACCACCGCAGAGAGTAAGAACGCGGGGACCACGAGCAAGGCGATTTGCAAACGCAGTGTTCCATCACCCTCCAATGTTCGCCAAAACAGGACTCCCGCAATCACCAACGGTAAAATCACCAGGTAGCTAACTACCAGCGAACTAGAAGTGCGAGAAAAGTAACTGCTACAAAAAACGCCGATAGCGCCAAACAGGATCACGGAAACGATCAATCCAAGATACGCCGCTAACACTTCGTATACACTCACGCCTCCCAGCGGCAGGCAGAGAACGATGATGGGCAACGAAGCGAGAATCAACATGCCGAGATGAGTCAGAGACGCCACCATTTTCCCAAACACGATAGCGCCGGGCCGCAACGGACTCGCCAACAACATTTCATAGGTATGACGTTCTTTTTCCCCCGTCACTGCGCCAGCAGCGAAACTGGGAGCCATCAGCGAGGCGATGACATACTGCCCGAGAAAAAACAAATTGACCAAATTCTTGGCCGCTTCTGGGCTAGTCGTCAAATCAAGCCGCTCGTCAGACGGCCACGCAACCAGCACAACCGCGGCCAGCAGCAACTGGTAGATCCCCAGCAACAAAAAGGCTCGGTTTGTGCGTAGGTTGACCAATAACTCACGCTGCAGCACCGGATTATCAAGAACATACATTACTTTGGTTGCTCTCCAAGGCAGTCATCGTAAGAGTTACCTTTTTCTGATTCAGTGGAAAATCAATTTGGATGTTTCGTTCTACGCCACTCGCTGCGATCCACTCGTCGTTGCCAATTGTTGGCCCATTGATGAAACATTGTCGCCTTGATTCGCGTAAAACAAACAACATTCCCGGGCCATCCTGTCTCGACTCGACTCGTTTTCAAATCGGTGTCTTGCTCGGCTCCCCCGACTGCTCAACAACATATTGGGGCACAGCATAACCGGGTAAGACCTCCCGTAGTTCCTCGATCAATCGTCGACCGCGGTCCACGCTCACCTCGAAAAGAGTGTCCCCGCGAACTCGGTCGAGCTGATGTAAATAGTACGGCTGAATTCGATGATCGATTAACCTGCGACACAGATCAGCCAAGGTCCTTGAATCATCATTGACCCCTTTCAGTAGCACGGCTTGATTCAACACCGGAATCCCTCGATCGATCAAGCGAGCCAGGGCGTTCAATACGTGCTCATCCAACTCGCGAGGATGATTGGCATGGACGACCAACCAGGCGGTCAACCGACTGCCGGTCAAGCGATCGATCAATTGTTCCGTCACTCGCTGGGGAATCACAATCGGCATGCGAGAGTGAATCCGCAATCGACGAACATGCTCCAAGGTTTCAAGACGATCAATCAGATGGCTCAACGCTTGATCAGTCAAAGTTAAAGGGTCACCTCCACTCAGTAAAACTTCCTCGATCTCGGGGTTTCGCTGCAGGTACTCAATTGCTTGATTCCAACGATCAACCGGACCACTCTCTTGCTGGTACGGGAACTCGCGGCGAAAACAGTAGCGACAGTGGACACCGCAGGCACCACTAACCACCAACAGAGCTCTTCCGTGATATTTGTGCAGTAGCCCTGGAGCGGAAAGCGAATCGAGATCCCCAACTGGATCTGCACTCTCCCCCTGCTGCGGAACGTCCTCCGCAGCAATCGGCAGGACCTGCCGCAGTAGCGGGTCATTCGCATCGCCATGTTTCATGCGGCGAAGGAATTCCAACGGAACAAAGGTTGGAAAGGCCTCCTCGCCTTGAAGCCCGGAAAAGACAGCCGAATCACTCGAGTCACTCGAATCTGTCCGATCGAGAGGTATCCCGAGTGTTTCCAGCAATTGCCTCGAATTCCTTACCGCAAGCCTCATGGCGGTCTGCCAATCGACTGGATCGCAGGCGTCTGAATCGCGAGCGAAATCCTCACCGCCGCACGCGGACAAAGCGGTCGGGACAAACTTCGCATTTGTCGCTAGAATCTCATCGGATTGGTTGGTCGATCCGTTCTCTGCCATCTAACGGCTTGTCCCTCTGATTTCACAACTTGACTCGTACGACGGAGCCATTCAACTCATGGCTACTTATAACACAAGCGACTTTCGAAAAGGCCTGAAGGTCCAAATTGACGGCGAACCTTACCTAATCTCCGACATGCAGTTTGTTAAACCGGGCAAGGGCAACGCATTTTACAAGTGCAAACTCAAAAATTTGGTCCGCGGCACGACACTCGACCGCACTTACAAAGGTGGCGATTCCCTGCAATCGGCCGATGTGGAAACGACCGACGTTGCTTTTCTGTACCGCCAGGGCGAAGATTACGTCTTCATGCACCAAACAAGCTTTGAACAGTACGAAGTCAGTGCGGCCGTTGCCGGCGACATCTGGAAGTATCTCAAAGACGGAATGGTTTGCACCATGACGCTCTACAACGGGAACGCGATCATTGTCGAGGCTCCCAATCAGGTCGAGCTGGAAGTTGTCGATTGTGCTCCTGGAGCCAAGGGAGACACGGCCACCAACGTCACCAAACCGGCGAAAGTCGAAACGGATGCCGAGTTCATCGTGCCCGGCTTCATCAAGGTCGGCAATGTAATCAAAATTGATACGCGAACCGGCGATTACGTCGAACGCGTCAGTAATTAACGGAAACGAATCGAATCGAATCGAATTTCGCACCGAGATGCCAAGGAGCGATGAGGCTCGTGGCTGTCGATGCCACTGGACGCCTAAAAACGTACCAAACTCGGGCGTGAAATGGTTAATACACTCTTCCTTCCCGAATTACGAGAAATGCTGACCGAGCAGAATCGGTCGGAGTTAGAAGAGTTTTGCTTTGCTCTAAATCCCGGCCGAACTGCCGAATTCATGGAAGGGCTGGAGGATGCTGAGATCTGGCGTGTGTTGCAATACGCAACGCCAGAGCGCCGCGCCGAGATCTTTGGCTATTTTCCGGAAGATCGTCAGATCACGATGCTTGAGCTGGAGCCTCCAGCCGAAGTCGCGGAATTAGTTGAAGAAATTCCACCGGATGATCGGGTCGACCTGATCCAAGAACTGCCAACTGATCGCGTCGATCAAATTTTACCGCTCTTGCCGGTCGAAGATCGCCGTGACATCCAACGCCTGCAATCCTATTCGGACGAAACCGCCGGCGCCTTGATGACGACGGAAGTCGCCAAGCTCGCCGAAAACCTCACCGCTCCGGAAGCCCTAGAAGAAATTGGCCGACAAGCCAGCGAACTAGAAACCATCTACTACCTGTACGTCGTGGATGAAAATGAAATCCTCCGCGGAATCGTTTCCACCCGACAACTCGTTTCCTCCTTGCGTCGTCCCGAGCAAACGCTAGGCGAAATGATGGAAACCGACATGATCGTTGCTCATGTCGACGATGACCAAGAAACAGTTGCCCAAAACGTCGAAAAATACAACCTGCTGGCAATCCCGGTTGTTGATAGTGGCCGCCGCTTGCTCGGCATCATCACCCATGATGATGTCATCGATGTGGTGCGAGAAGAATTGGCCGAAGACGCCCAGCGAATCGCGGCGGTCGCACCGCTTGAAGAGGACTACCTTCGGATCGGACTGCTAACGCTCTCATGGAAACGAGGCATCTGGCTGACCATTCTTTTCTTCGCCGCATTGCTCACTGCGTTTGCCTTACGGCATTACGAAACCGAACTCGAAAACTATGCTTGGCTGGTCTGGTTCATCCCACTGATTATCAGCGCGGGAGGAAACTCCGGCAGCCAGTCCGCAACGCTGGTAATTACAGCCATGACGAGCGGGGAAGTCGAATTTCGCGATTGGCCACGGGTGATGCGGCGTGAAGTTGCCGTCTCACTGATGCTGGGAAGCTTTCTCGCTCTGATTGGTATGTCCGTCGCGTTCTTCATTGCCCCAGCACCACGCGATGCACTCGTCATTCCCTTGACTCTCATGAGTGTCATCGTTGCAGGTTGCCTCTGCGGGGGTGCTCTACCGATCCTCTTCAAACGCATCGGACTCGACCCAGCGATGATGAGCAATCCGTTTGTTGCCGGAATCATCGATATCCTCGGCATCGTGATCTACATTAACATCGCCCGCTGGCTTCTTGTCTAGCGTGCTGGCTGCTTGTCTAGCAGGAACGCGAATTTCCATACGCGTGAATGCGGGGAGGCTCGAATACTTGACTACTAATGGATCGTTTGTTCATTCTTGCGCGACGAGGTGACGATCGCAATCGACACGGAAATGAAATCAATCACATCCGAGGCTCCAAAGAATCTTCATTCGCTGGATCCGAACTTGGTTGGCGTTCCACCTCAAGCCAACCATGAAAAACTCCATCGAAATGACCAGCGTGGCTGCTAACGGTCCATTAAAAAAACGGCCGACAACAGTCGGCCGTTTTCGAGATTTGTTTAGATCAACAGTGGTTTAATACATGTCGTGGTCGCCACCGGTTCCAGCCTTTTTGTCGGACGGTTTTTCGGCAACCAGAGCATCACTGGTGAGCAACAAGGTAGCAACACTGGCAGCATTTCCGAGCGCGGTGCGAGTCACCTTCGTCGGATCGATGACGCCAGCTTTAACCAGATCCTCATACGAGTCGGTCAACGCGTTGTATCCGCCGTTGCCTTTCATGCCGAGAACCTTCTCGCATACGATGCCGCCATCTTGACCAGCATTTTCTGCGATCATCGTCAACGGAGCCCGGCAGGCTCGCAATACGATGCCGTAGCCAACTGCCTCGTCATCGGAGAGATCATCGCTTCGCTTGACGGTTCCCGACGCACGAAGAAGTGCGACCCCACCACCGGGCAGGATTCCCTCCTCGACAGCAGCACGAGTGGCGTGTAGTGCATCCTCAACGCGAGCCTTCTTTTCCTTCATCTCGCTCTCGGTCGCGGCACCCACGTTTACCTTGGCAACACCACCGGCAAGCTTCGCAAGTCGCTCTTCGAGCTTTTCGCGATCGTAGTCGCTCGTGCTGTTGTCGATCTCACGGCGGATCTGATCGATCCGTGCCTTGATCTCGCCAGTCTTACCACCACCTTCGATGATAGTCGTGTTATCTTTGTCGATGATGATTTTTTTGGCGCGGCCCAACTGCGGTAGGTCAACGCTCTCGAGCTTGATCCCAAGAGCTTCAAAGATTGCCTGGCCACCCGTCAAGATCGCGATATCCTCCATCATCGCTTTGCGACGATCGCCGTAGCCGGGAGCCTTCACTGCGGCAACGGTGAATGTGCCCCGCAGGCGATTGATGACGAGGGTTGCAAGCGCTTCCCCGTCGACATCTTCGGCGATGATCAACAACGGCTTGCCTTGCTGAACCACTTTCTCCAACATCGGAACCATATCTTTGATATTGCTAATCTTCTTCTCGAAGACCAACACATAAGCATCTTCCAAGACAGCTTCCATCGAGGCAGGATCTGTCACGAAGTAAGGCGACAGGTAGCCACGGTCGAACTGCATACCCTCGACCCACTCTTGCTCGGTCTGCAGGCTCTTGCCCTCGTCGACCGTGATCACGCCATCTTTACCAACCTTGCTCATTGCATCGGCCAGCAAGTCGCCGATCTCACGATCGTTGTTGCTGGCAATCGTTGCAACGTTCGCCATCGCTTCCTTGTCTTTGACTTTGACTGCCATTTTGTGCAGCTTTTCAGTGATGTCGTTCACTGCCGTCTCGATTCCGCTTTTCATTTGAATCGGGTTGACGCCTGCGACGACTGCTTTGAGGCCCTCGTTGAAAATGGCTTCAGCCATCACGGTCGCGGTCGTAGTCCCGTCGCCAGCGACGTCACTCGTCTTGCTGGCGACTTCGCGAACCATTCGAGCGCCCATGTTTTCATAGACGTCTTCCAGGTCGATCTCTTTGGCAACCGTCACACCATCCTTGGTCACAGTCGGACTGCCGAAACTTTTCTGCAGAATCACGTTTCGGCCTTTTGGCCCAAGAGTCACCTTCACGGTGCGGGCCAACTTGGAAACGCCGCGGCGAATCGCTTCGCGGGCTTCTTGGTCGAATGCAATAATTTTTGGCATGGAATCTTCGTTTTTATAAAAAGGGTTATTTGGTTGGAAAAGCGAACAAGGGATTGGCGGCGACTACTCAATCACAGCTAGAACGTCATCTTCCCGCATCAGCAGGTACTCGACGTCGTCGATTTCCACGGTTTCGCCAGCGTAACTGCTAAACAGGACGACATCGCCTGCTTCGAGTTGGCTTTGGGACCGCGATCCGTCATCAAGCAGCTTGCCGCTTCCGACGGCGATCACGGTTCCACGGGCAGGCTTCTCGCGGGCCGAATCGGGCAGAACAATTCCCCCAGCGGTCGTTTCTTCACTCTCGACTCGCTGAACCACGATTCGCTCGCCCATCGGTTGCAGTCGGATCTTGTTCTTTTTTTTCGTGGCTGTTGCCATGTTCGGGACACCTTTCAGAACTGATGGGTAAGTTTCAACTATGTTTTCGTTAGGATCCAATGCCATGACACGCTCAGTGAGTCACACCGCTGTGGAGACCACGGGATAGTGGAGCGCACTTTTGGCAGGGTTGTGAGGATAGGTCCAATTGAGCAACCCGTGTGCCATAATCCGACCAAAAAACGCAAGTCGTTATTATGAAAGGACTTGCAACTTCCCAAGCGAGCCCAACCAATCTGGCAGTCTCAACAAGGCTGGCGATCTGACCGGACGGCAGCCGCACGATGCACCTCATCGCACCGGGGAACTGCCAACCTGCACAAACCGATCCCTGTGGCCTCAAATCGCAGGCCTGAAAACACGAGGCGAAGTCAACCACGCTTCCGCACTTGGCAGCCCCCCAAATCCACGATCTGATCGCTGACACTCGGGCGGGGCGACGCAAGTAAGGCTCAGACGAAATTGCGAATCGCTGCGCCGCCGAAGGGACAAAGCATCGTGAGAGGATTCAACCTGCTTGGCTGGAAATTACGCCTGAGCGGCGGCGACGACGGCCTCGGTAGTAATCCCGAAGTGCTTATAAACCTCGGCATAAGGCCCGCTGGCTCCGTAACCAGACATACCGACGAACTTGCCATGCAGTCCGATCCAGCGGTCCCAAGAGAGGCGAATGCCGGCCTCTACCGCAACCCGATTGGTCACTTCAGGCGGGAGCACTTCATCACGATATTCTTGGCATTGATCAGCAAACAGATCGAGGCACGGCATGCTGACAACGCGAACTTTCTGGCCTGCAGCAGTTAATTGCTTCGCCGCCTCGGTGCAGAGCCCCAATTCGCTTCCGCTGCCCATCAAAATCACGTCGGGCGTGCCCTCGCAATCCGCCACAACGTAACCACCTTGAGCACAACCACTGGCTGATGCGTACTGGCTTCGATCGAGGGTTTCCATATTCTGACGCGACAGCACCATCGCACTCGGATGGTCATCTAACTGCATAGCGGCGCGGTAACACTCAGCGACTTCATTGGCATCGCCGGGCCGGAAAACGTAGAGACCGGGGATCGCCCGACAAGCTGACAAATGCTCGACCGGTTGGTGAGTCGGACCATCTTCACCAACGCCAATGGAATCGTGCGTCAGAATATAGAGCACAGGCTGGTGCATGAGGCTTGCCAACCGCATTCCGGCTCGCATGTAATCGGTAAAGACAAAGAAAGTTGCGCCGTAAGCTCGCAAGCCAGACAAGGACAGACCGTTGACAATCCCGGCCATTGCGTGCTCGCGAATGCCGAAATGCAGGTTCCGGCCGGCGTAATTCCCGGGCAGAAAGTCACCGGCGCCCTCGAATTTCAAATCCGACTTGTTACTCGGCGACAGGTCGGCCGATCCGCCGATCATGAACGGTACATTCTTGGCGATGGCATTGAGAACTTTGCCGCTGCTATTGCGTGTAGCGTCCCCTTTGTCGCTTGGCTCAAAGACAGGAATCTCGCTGTCCCAACCGTCAGGCAGGCGGCCTTCGAACATGGCCTGTAGTTCAGTGGCCTTTGCCGGATTCGAAGACTGGTAACTCTGCCAAGTCGATTGCCAGGCTTTGTAAGCGTTGCTCCCCCGCTGGCCCAGATGACTGGCGAAGTGCTCCCGAACGCCTTCAGGAACATGAAATTTTTCTTCTGGCGGGAAGCCATAGTTTGCTTTTGCCAAGGCGATCTCGTCCCACCCGAGAGGTGCTCCATGAGCGCCATGCGTGTCTTGTTTGTTCGGCGCTCCCCAGCCGATGATACTGCGCACGATGATCAGGGTCGGCTTGTCACCGCAACCCTGAAAGCCATCGAGTGCCGTCCGGAGTGCCGCCAAATCGTTGGCGTCATCAACTCTTTCGACATTCCATCCCAAACCTTCAAAGCGCCGGCCAACATCTTCACTAAAGGCCAAATCGGTATCCCCTTCGATGGTGATCCGATTGTCGTCGTAGAGCCAACAAAGGTTATCGAGCTTCAGGTGTCCGGCCATCGAAGCAGCCTCACAGGCGATCCCCTCCATCAAGTCGCCATCACTGCACAACGCGTAAACGTTGTAATCAAACAGCGAATGCTCCTCTGTGTTGTAATTTGCGGCCAACCATTTCTGGGCCATCGCCATGCCGACTGAGTTGCTAACCCCCGCGCCGAGTGGCCCAGTCGTTGTTTCAATTCCATCCGCCTCACCAAATTCGGGGTGCCCAGCACAGGGACTGCCGATCTGGCGAAAGTTTTTTATGTCATCCAAGGAAATGGCCAATTGATCGGTCGGCTCTCCCGATTCGTTCAATGCTTTGACGCCCGCCAAATGCAGAGTGCTGTAAAGAAGCATCGATGCGTGGCCACACGAGAGGACAAATCGATCACGCGCAGGCCAACCGGCGTGTTCGGGATCAAAGTTCATCGTGTGATTGAATAACTGATAGGCGATCGGCGCCAAAGCCATCGGCGTTCCAGGATGACCGCTATTGGCAGTCTGCACCGCATCCATGCTGAGAGTTCGGATGGTGTCCACTGCAAGGTTTTCAAGATCGGTCAACGCTACACTCATCAGCCTAGTTCTCTTCCACGCGTGAAACAAAAAACGTGAAAAAATGTTACTTCCCTTGTCCTTTATTCGAAAGGGGGATGCCCCGCATATGCTGCTGGCGGAACAAATCTGGAGTCAGCCGACCGAGACTACGATTGGGTCAGGCGACCAAATCGCCTGACCGACATAAACGCTCGTTAAACCTTCAAATGCCAACCTTGCATCGCACGCATTAACCGCTCCTCGGTCAGGTCGAAATGAAGCGGGGTAAGCGTCACATTGCCAGCCCGCAATTCCGTGACATCGGCCGTTTCAGGCGGAGGTTGGGGGGGCTCGGTCCACAAAGCCCAGTAATAATCGCGGCCATTAGGGTCCTGCCGTCGCTCATACCCCCGCCCGTACTGTGCGAGCCCCATCGGCACGACCTTAACGTCAGCAGGGGATTCAGTGGCCGCCGTTGGAATATTTAAATTGAACAACTGACCGCTGGAGGCAGGCTGCTTTACGATCCCTCCGATCACCTTCCGCGCTAGGAGGGCAGCCGACTGAAAATCAGCGTCTTCGTCGTACTCCAACGAAACGGCTACGCTCGTGACCCCGAAAAACGCCCCCTCGACCGCGGCAGCGACTGTTCCGCTATACAACACGTTAATGCCGGCATTCAAGCCATTATTGATGCCGCTGACGACTAAATCGATGGGATTGTCTTTCAACAATTCGCCGATTGCCAACTTCACACAGTCAGCTGGCGACCCATCAACGGCCCACGCCCAGTGCCGTCCCTCGCGGTGAATCGATTTACAGGTCAACGGCGTCAAAAACGTGATTGAATGCCCGACGCCACTTTGCTCGGTGGCGGGAGCGACCACCACCACTTCGCCTAAGTGCCGCAGCTGCTGCTCTAGCGCCGCGAGTCCTGGCGCGTAGACTCCGTCATCGTTTGTCAGCAAAATTCTCATTCGATTTTCCGATCCACAGTTCGAGTGCTTCGCAAGCCAGGCCGCGTCAACCGCCAGCAACACTCGGAAATTTTGACGCCGCCGCCGATTCAGCCCGATCCAAGGGAGCCGAACCATTCAACGGCCCCTTGGGAATCCGAGGCCCATTTTCTACACTTCGGGATTACATCCGGCGACACCTTACGGGTGGTGCAAACCCTTATGCCTGACCAAGAAAAAACTGACGTGGCTGTTGTCGACCATCCGGCCGAAGAACTGACCGAGCAGAGAATTGTGGTTCTCGATTTCGGCTCCCAGTACGCGCAGCTGATTGCTCGACGAGTCCGCGAGCTAAATGTCTATTGCCAGATCCTAAGGCACGATATCGAAGCGGCGAGATTGGCTGAGATCGCTCCCCAGGGCATCATACTCTCAGGCGGTCCCGCGAGTGTTTACGAAGAAGGTGCGCCAAAATGCGACCCGGGTCTCTTCGAACTTGGAATCCCTGTCTTGGGAATCTGCTACGGGATGCAACTGACCTGCGAAGCCCTCGGTGGCAAAGTAGACAACACACCGTCACGAGAATACGGTCCCGCGAAATGCCAGATCGGAAGCACGGAAGATTTGTTTGCCGGCCTTCCCGAGGAAATCGATGTCTGGATGAGTCATGGCGACCAAATTTCATCGGTCAGTGACACGTTCGAACCACTGGCGCAGACTGGCACCTGCCCCTACGCCGCGATCCGCCATCGAGAACGGCCAGTCTTTGGGATTCAATTTCATCCCGAAGTCACACACACACCACTCGGTGGCAAACTACTGGAGAACTTCGTCTGCGGAATTTGTCAGTGTGAACCGACTTGGCGTCTTGGAGACTTCGCCGAAGCCACCATCGCACGAATCCGTCAACAAGTTGGCAACCGACGCGTGATCTGCGGACTGAGCGGTGGTGTTGATTCGAGCGTGGTCGCCGCGATTCTCTATCGAGCGATTGGTAAGCAACTTTCCTGCATCTTGATCGACAATGGCCTGCTTCGAAAAGCTGAACAGAGCATGGTCATTCATGAATTCACCGAACACTTCAAAACTGATCTGCGTGTAGTTGATGCCGAAGATCGGTTCCTGGCCGATTTAGCTGGCATCAGCGAACCTCAAGAAAAACGCCGCCGCATCGGTCACGCCTTTATCGACTGCTTCAAAGCCGAAGCCACAAAAATCGAAGACGCGCACTTCTTGGCACAGGGCACTCTTTATCCCGACGTGATCGAAAGTGGAGCGGACCCCGATGGCCCCGCAGCAACTATCAAGCTGCACCACAATGTTGGTGGTTTACCTGAAGAGCTAGGTTTTGAGTTGATTGAACCACTGCGGGATTTGTTCAAGGACGAGGTGCGTCGCTTGGGATTAGAGCTCGGTTTGCCGGAATCGCTAGTCTGGCGGCACCCATTCCCCGGACCTGGCTTGGCAGTCCGTTGCCTGGGCGAAGTCACGCGAGACAAATTAAGCGTGTTGCGGGAAGCGGACGCCATCGTGGTCGAAGAGATTCAAAATGCTGGCCTGTACCGCGAAACAAGTCAATCATTCGCCGTTCTGCTGCCTGTCCAAAGTGTCGGCGTCATGGGTGACGCTCGGACCTACGACAACGCAATCGCGATACGTAGCGTGAACACCAACGATTTTATGACCGCCGACTGGAGTCGCTTGCCGTACGAACTGCTTGCTCGTATGAGTTCCAGAATTATCAATGAGGTCAAAGGCGTCAATCGAGTTTGTTACGACATCAGTAGCAAACCGCCCGCGACCATCGAATGGGAATAATAAGGATCGATCGCACTGATGAATCGTCAGTACATTTACCAAGTCGAAGACCTCACCAAGAAGCACGGCCAGAAAACCGTACTCGACAACATCTGGTTGGCTTTCTATCCGGGAGCGAAGATTGGCGTGCTTGGCCCCAATGGCGCCGGCAAATCGACGCTGATGCGTATCATGGCGGGACAGGACACCGACTTTGAAGGAACCGCCCGGCTGGCGTCTGGGTTTACCGCCGGATACCTATCCCAGGAACCGCCTCTGGATGAATCGAAGACCGTCTTCGAAAACGTCCAAATGGCCGTCGCCGAACGGCAAGCCATCCTAGATCGCTACAACGAAATCAGCGTGATGCTGGGCGATGTCAGTGATGATCAAGAAATGCAGAAGCTCTGCGATGAGATGGCGAAGCTACAGGACACGATCGACGCGTCAAATCTGTGGGAACTCGATCGCCAAGTCGAAACGTCAATGACGGTGATGAATCTGCCACCGCGAGACGCAAGCGTTGCCAAGCTCTCGGGGGGTGAACGCCGCCGAATCGCGCTCTGCCAACTACTGATTCGACAACCCGATCTGCTGCTGCTGGACGAACCGACCAACCACCTGGATGCCGAAAGTGTCTCCTGGCTTGAACAACATTTAGCGAGGTATCCAGGCACCGTCGTCGCCGTCACGCACGATCGTTACTTCCTGGACAACGTCGCGCAGTGGATCCTTGAAATCGATCGCGGTAAAGGGATTCCATTCGAAGGAAATTACACCGCTTGGTTGGAAGCGAGGCAGAAACGGATGGAAATCGAACAGCGGCAGCAGAAGGCCCGTCAGCGAACGCTGTCGCGCGAACTGGAATGGATTCGCATGAGCCCCAAGGCGCGACAAACAAAGAGCAAAGCCCGCATTAAAGCGTATGAACAGTTGTCCGCGCAAACGTTTGAGGACCAGCCCGACAATCTGGAAATCCAGATCCCATCGGGTCAACATCTTGGTGAACTGGTAATCGAGGCGAAAAACATCCACAAGGCGTTCGGAGACCGGGTGCTAATCGATGACCTGTCATTCCGCTTACCCGCCGGTGGCATTGTCGGAGTCATCGGCCCCAACGGTGCCGGCAAAACGACTCTGTTCCGCATGCTGACCGGCCAAGACAAGCCCGACGAAGGTGTGATTCGCGTCGGCGATACGGTCGACCTCGGATACGTCGACCAAAGTCGCGATTCACTCCAACCGGACCATACCGTTTTTGAGGAGATCAGCGGTGGGACCGAAACCATCGTGATGGGCGGACGCAAGATCGCCTCGCGAGCCTACGTTGCACGATTTAACTTCAGAGGTCCAGACCAAGAAAAGAAAGTTGGAAACCTTTCCGGCGGAGAACGCAACCGAGTCCACTTGGCAAAACTGCTTCGCCAAGGCTGCAACGTGCTGTTGCTCGACGAACCGACCAATGACCTAGACGTCGACACACTTCGCGCCCTCGAGGAAGCGATTTCGAACTTTGCCGGTTGCGTGGTTGTGACCAGTCACGACCGTTGGTTTTTAGATCGGCTCGCCACTCATATTTTGGCGTTTGAAGGTGATGGCAAGCTGACTTGGTGCGAAGGAAACTTCGACGTTTACGAACGCAACTTGCAAGAACGTCTGGGAAAAGATCCCGACGACGCAACTGGCACGCGGCGGGCGAGATACAAGAGTATTCACGCTGGCTAGGGTCACTGCCGACCACTCGCCAACTAATCCACATACCGACCTTGATGACCCCCTCTTAACTCTACCCTGACCGGGAAATAAACCATGACGATTCTACGAGTAGGAACAAACGAAAAGTACGCCGATGGCTGGAACGCTGCGTTCAGCTCCGGAAGCAAAAAGAAAACGGCCAAGAAAAAGACCGTGAAAAAAAAGGCGAGTAAGAAGAAAACTAAATCGGTGACTACTGGCAAGTCGACGAAAAAAAAGGCGACAAAGAAAGCAGTCAGCAAAAAAACCACGACCAAGAAGACCGTGAAAAAGAAAGCCGCTAAAAAGAAGGCGACTAAAAAGAAGGCGAAGAAATAGTTCGCACGCGGCCGGTTGAACGGCCCCAATTTCTCACCACTACCTTCAACGCCCCGCCCATGTCAAATGCTCCACCCCCTGAGTCACTGAGCGATACGCTGAGGCGGTTGGCGGGCTATTTGAATTTCTCCGCCGGCTCTAGCGATCCAGCCACGCTGGCAGCATGGAATCAGGTTTACGATTCTGCCAGTCAAGGTGATCCTTTGACAGGACCACCGGCTTGGCTAGTTGTCCGTGACTGGCTGTCTGAAACAATGCAGACTCTGTCGCGGGAACAAACGGCATTTGCCGATTGCGCCCAGGGTTCACGGGTAATGGCGTTGCTATGGACCGAGTTACTGCCAGCATACCTGGACTTCCACCGTGATCTGCTGTTTCACCAGGCACCGGAACTGTTATTCAACGGTTTTTTCATGGGCCGTGCTGCCGATGCGTTATTGCTCGGCGGTTTGGATGGCCCCGATGACGAGGTCGTGCAGGCCGCAATTGACCGACTTGATGATTTTGTCGGCTATCGGCCTGTTGCGATGCTGGAAAATCGGCACTGCCAACCTTATCGCCATGAATTGGTTTGCCCGGTACCCCTGTATTGCAAAGATGCGGGTGTCTCGGCGGGACCCTATCGCGAACTGATCGAACGAGCCATCGTTGCACTAAGCGAGACAAACGAGGACATCCTCCGGGCAGCCGCGTTTGATTTAACCCGCGTGCGAGAACTCGCTCTCGATCCGCGTGCCTACGACTTTGACCATCCGGTCAATCGCCGTCCCAACTATCACTTTGGCCAATGGGACGAACGATCGATAACGCAGGACGGTCATTATGATCGCTTCCTGCTGCGACAATCCACGCTTGATGCATTGCTTAGCCGATTGAATGACGAGCAAGAGTTGGATCAAGATGAATTACTCAGCGAAGCAGCGTCGGTCCTCGGAGGCATCATTTTGATGGCGTCTGGCATTTCGGGCTGGGGGCCCGGGGCGTACACAAGTGACGTGACGCTAGGGTCCTTAATGAAGCCAATCGCACAATACCGCGATGCATACTACGAAGATCGCTTGGCACAAATCCGTGGGGCCCATGCTGAACGATTAGCGGGTGAACAAAAACTACGACGTCAGCCCTTCGGTGCCGCCAGACAACACCTCAACGCAGCCTTGGCCGAGCGCCGCGCCGCACAACTTCAGCATGTTCAGTTGGCGCGACTTTATGCGCGGATGGGCTACCCCGACGCAGCGAAACGACAAACCGACACCGTTTCGGCTGCCTCCGCACGAATGATGTGTCGCATTGATTGCATGATCACCTTGGGCCTGAGATCGATTCGGGCCGGAAATCTCGCATCGGCAGCCGAAGTTCCAACGCTTGCTTATGACTTACTGAAACGCGGCATTCACTGTGGTGCGTTAATTGACCCTTGGGACATCCTCGCCTTTGGTGGTAACTTCTCGCTCTATCCAGGCCCCGAAGCGGGCGTTCACGACTCACGGGTCGACGATCTGCTATACATCATCGAACACCTGTTCGGTTACACAGCTCGCGTATGGAGCGAGGCGGCCGCCCGTAACGACCAAGAAGCCTACGACCAAATGGAGAAACAGTACCGCGAAATGGCGGAGTGGTGGCGGCAATATGCTGCCCATACCGTCGAGTCGTTGGAGGCTGCGGATCCACTGGAGTCGTACGACTCTGCCAAGCTTGTCGCTCGTGCCTTGCGACTGTGGCATCAAGGTGGTGCCGAAGCCGGTAACGTTGCTTTTTGGGCGCCTCACGCCGACCTGTTTGACTCCCCGCGGGCCTACGCGTTGGTCATTTCGGCCTTACTGGAACGAGAGGACTTCGTTCCAGCCATGGCCCTGCTGGTCCACTGGCTTGGCCATGCAGACCGGATTGGGTTGCGGCTTGGTCAAAATTCACTACCTCATCTAAGCGAACGCTGGCTGCTCCGATTAAGAGCATCAATCAGAAATCACACCAACAGACTTGACGAGCCGTCGATCACGCAAGCCGAGGAAGAAGATACAAGGGAAGTGTGGCCGCTCGTTCGCAAACTATTCGATTACTTTGAAGCCAATGCGGAAGAATTCTGGTCAGCCCCGTTATTTATTCTCGGTCAAGCAAAGCGGAAACCGCGGGACTGGGACCTGGAATTGACCGCTGCTGACGAAGACGGCGACAGCGAAGACGATCTGTATCGCGCCGCCTACGAGGACATGACCTATCGCGACACGACCGACGACGGGAACGAAGGTCCGATTTTCGAATTTGGTGATGACTCAAGCCAAGATGAATTGGAATCCGAATCGAAACGTTTGATCGATCACCTCGAATTCATGCAATCTCTGGCTCGCATGTGGGCAGTGGCCGCCGATATCGCAGTGAACGATCGGAACGGCAGTGACCTGGAAGATTGCCGCCACTCGTTGACGGCGTGGGCCAAACGGGCAAAAGAAAACCGAATCGGCTTGCTGGAACTTTTGGATGCGGTTCGAGAATATCCCATCGCGCCGGCCGGCAGCGATAAAGAATCAATGCGAAGCTATGATCGACATCGCGTGCTTCGCGATTCACTGATGGAACGCATCATCGGCACCGCCGTCGAAATGTCCGATTCGCGACGCCTGATCCGCGGAGTTCTACTGGCGTTCCCCGGAGAACACCTGGCCGACGAGTCTGATTTGGAAATGGCCGAAGACGACTCCCACGCCGTTCGACTGTTCGGTGCGTTAATCGCCAGCGATACCGATCTGGTCAAACAACTCTTCCCGCACTTTCTGGAAGCACTTCGAGACAAGAACCTGCTGTACATCCCGTTATCTCGCGGCGGTGATCCAGTCAAAATCTACGTTGCCCGGTTGAGGCAACGTGTCTTGAGACACCTCACTCACTGGCTGCCGCGGCGAGGTTTAATCGCTGAAGCGTGCCGGCTGATTGAAACCGCGAGAGAAATGGAACAAAACAATCCAATCGGCATTGGTGCCGTAACGGAATTTGATGGATTGTTCCGCGATGGCTTTCGGTCCCTCGTCGCTTCGCTGGTTGAATCAACACGCCAATCGTTTGACCAACAAGAAACGAATGAAAAGGCACTAGCAGAAAACCTTATACCCTGCCTGGAACGATTGACCGAAACGATGCTCGCCAGCTGGTTGTCACACAGCCAAACGCTGCGACTCTCACCATTGGAAACCGTCAATGACCCCAAGAAATGGGAGCGCTTAGTTGCCTTTGTCAAGGATTATGGCGATCCAGTATTCACCCAGATGTTTCTACAACTTGGAAACGTTCGCGCCATCTTGCACCAAGGTGTTGCAACGTGGCTGAAACGAGCGATGGAAGAAGGCGAGGACAATCTCACCGAAACTCATTTGTTCGGAGACCTCGAATCGGGCGTGTTGTCAGCCGTCGAAGCTGAAAAGTGGATGACGCTAGTTTATGAAACGCTGATCGATCATCACACCGAGTACTTGGACTACAACAGCACAACGACGCAAAGTGATCGTGGTGATCTCGTCTACATGTTCTTGGATTTCCTTCGCTTGCGTGTCCGCTACGAACGAATCGCATGGAACCTGAAACCTGTCATGTGGGCTCACGAAGTGTTGGTCCGCTGCGGCTTGGATAAAGCAGCAATGATGTGGCGACGCAGTCTGAGTGAGCGCATCGGAACCGAGGCTGATCTATACGTCGCCAAGATGCGAAAACTGCAAAATGATTACGCCATGCGGATGCCGACTGTCGCCGACCGAATTCTGGAACGGTTTGTGCAACCAATGACCATCGATCGCATGCGGGCCCTGGTGGGACCCGCGATGCGTGATGCTGAGGCAAATGCGGAAAGTGGTTCATTTTATTTGCTGGAGCAAGAAGCTGAATTACTAACTCGTCACCCGACCGGTGTCGGCCTTGATGTGCCAGCTTGGCTCGATGCCTTGGAAGAAGAAGTCGAACAGCTAGCAAAGCGTCGCACCAGCAGCGAAATCGACGCCCAAACATTAATGACGATATCAATCGTCCCACTTTCGCCCGACGAATTGGACAATCAATTAACCCAGGCTCGTAATCAAGGTCGGCGTCTGCCACACATGGAGTAGTCGAATTCTCTTACACCCGATGCCCTTTTTCTGGAGATATTCCGAGGGATTCTAAGTGAATACCAGGCGTTTTTTGTTAATCGAATCTTTACAAGAACGCTTAATCAAAACATACTGCCGCGTCTAATCATTCACCTTATACCTTCGACAAACCAAAGCACACGGATGAACACGCTTGCGGTTAGCCAACTATCGACGCTTCGATGGGATTTCGAGGAAGATGTCCGAGCCTACACCCAGCGAGGTTTCCGAGGCATCGGAATCTACCGGCCAAAACTGGAAGATTACGGCCTCGATCAAACGATCGAATTGCTAGCAGATTTTGGATTGTCGGTTACTTCCTTGTCGTGGGCCGGTGGATTTACTGGCAGCGACGGCCGTCCTTACGAAGAGGCGGTGCTCGATGCGATCAATGCCGTTGAAGATGCAGCAAACTTGCAGGCGGAAACCGTGATCGTACTTGCAGGGGGACGCAACAACCACATCCGCAATCACGCTCGCCGCACACTTTGTGATGCGTTGAAGCAAGTCGCCTTCGTTGCTGAAGAGTTTGGCGTCCAATTGTCGATCGAACCGATTCACCCCGGATGCGGTGACGAATGGTCGTTCCTTAACGATTTGCGTTCAACGCTCGATATCATCGAATCGGTTGCCAGTCCACAACTGGGGATCGTCCTCGACACCTATCACGTCGGCATGGATGAAGAGGTCGTGCGTTGGCTACCCGACGTCATCCCACATCTCCACTTAGTGCAATTGGGTGATGCCCGTCACTCACCGCTGGGCGAAATGAACCGTTGCTTGCTGGGCAAAGGTTGCGTCCCCATCGAAACGATTCTGGAAACGCTTGCCAACCATGGATACGAGGGGCCGCTGGAAGCCGAATTGATCGGTGAGGATGTCGAAACACTTTCCTACGACGAACTTCTCGATCACACTCGAGAATTCTTTGATCGCACGGTTGCGTTTCAATAAACGTAGATCGATAAACGCGAATGCATTCAGAACGGTTTGCCAGAGTTTACAGGCGAATCATTCAGACAAATCGCGTCCAATGATGACAATTTGTGGAATCGACACACGCGTCTTCCTTCGACCCTGACGCGAGCTCATGGCAACGCCACCGGCGTGGTGGTGAACTCTTTTTGTGGTGAACTGCAACAACAAACGCATCAGAGACCTGACGCAATTTCCACTTATCACTTTTTCTTAGCGACTCTTGGGACAAACAGCGGAACCCGCTGGTCCTCTGGTAGCAGTGTTCGGTTGACTCGTTCGGGATCACGCTGGGTCCACGTCTCACGCAACTTGGGTGCACAAACTTGTCGTAGCAATCCATCGTCATGCCACGTACACTGGTATTGGTTGGGGTTCCATCGCCGCACGGGGACCTGACTTTCACGCTTGATCAATCGCCAAGCACGAACGTGAAAGCAGTGATGCGTGTTCGACCAGTCGTAGAAGACAACCTGGCGAAATACCTCGCGACCGTCTTCGTCAACAAAATGGTTAAGTTCAATCAGATCGACCCGCTGCTTGACCACCAGCGATTCATCAGGATGCGATCCCGGAACGATTCCGATTAACACCAGAGACATATACACCCATGCCAGCGTCATGGCTTGGTTCCTCCAAGCGAGTTCGAACGGCTTCCTGCCACGATGTTGTTTGAATCGCTCCGCGACCGCGCAGCGACTCGAGTTGATCATATCTACTAAGAAACTTGGATCGGCGTAAAGAGCGAATGAAGAAACCTCACGATTCCCAGAAAAAACAGCTGCATAGATGGTCGGAACGTGTTGCAATCTCCTTCGACCGACACAAGGTAATGGTGGGCCAATTCTGCCTGATCACCGTGACGCTCCTCAGTGTGATGGTGACCCTCTGCGAATCGACGGGATCACGAAGCTGGGCGGAATCACCCAGCACCAACAACACCGCACCTCAGCCGATCAAATTTTCCTCACTGCCGAAACCGCCAGACGATATCGCCGAGCAACTGCGGGAAGGAAACGTCCACCTCATCACGGGTAAACAGCCCACCGATCACGTTGCGAATCAGCGTGGACTCGACGCCCAAACGGATTTCGAAATCAACTTTAACTATCGCTGCCAGCCACAATGGCAACATGACGCGGGTCGGGGGACCCTTCGAATTCGAATGAACTTCACCCGCATTCATTGGGAACCCAAGCACACGATTTGGTTTCGCAACCCACCCAACAGCAATCATTTCTGGCAAGATACGTTGGTGCGGCATGAATTCGATCATGTACGGTTGTCAGCTGATCCTCGGATGAAAAAAAAATTCATCCAAATGCTGCGTGCCAAGCGGGTGATCACCCCCTCGGTCGAAACGAGTCAAGTGGTCAACCGGGCGCTCGTTGACCGCTTCATTCGGGAATATGTCACGAGCGTGTTTCGAGAGATTACCGAACTGATCGACATTCGCTATCGCGAATTGGACCGCGTTACACAGCACGGTCGGCAACCGGTGCCGCCGGAATCGACGATCCAACAGTGGCTCAACTCCGGAAGCTGATTGGCTTACACGCATCTCCAACCCGTCCAGCGACAAACGGTCCCCATTGCAACTGGGCCCTATTCCACCGACAGACCCTCTTAACTCGTTCACCAGCCTCCCCATCCCCGCTTGTGACTCGGTGGATCGGACCTGCCCGATTTTTCCAGGGCTGGTTTCTTCAAGGGACGGCTGAGAAGAGCCTTGACTCCGGTTGGCACGGTTCCTCGCTCCGCAAGCTAGGGAGTGAAATCAATCTTCAGCGTCGTTCCTGAATCCGGTCTGATTGTGGTACAGTTTGCTCTGAGCTGGACTCCGACCCCATAGGCACAAATTGATGTCCGTTGACAAATATGCGGTTTGCCCCTGCGGAAGTGGCAAGAAGATCAAGTTTTGCAAATGCAAAGAATCTGTCTCGGAACTCGACCAAATCGGGACCATGATCGAGGGGGGCCAGATTGTCCCTGCACTGGATCGTCTGGCGATTATTTTGGAGGAGCATCCAGATGCGGCTTGGGCACTCGCCGTCCGCGGCAGACTGCTACTCGATCTGCGCGAGTATGATTCGCTCAGCGAAAATGCGGAGCGATTCATCCGCTTGCAACCTGGCAACCCACTGGCGTTGACCCAACGTGCTGCCGCGCGGTTGTTCCACAATGACGTCGAAGGAGCCACCTCTTCTATGCTAGAGGCATTGACCGAAAGTGGTCGCGATGTTGACTCGTTCGTACTGGACGTTTCATCCGTACTCGCCTACTCACTCGCACAGCAAGGAGTTTTCCTGACGGCTCGCGTCTACGCGACCTTGTCAATGATGGCCACGGGGTATGAAGGAGGCCAAGGTGCGATTTCCGTGCTGCGTCAACTCAACACCGCCCCCACGCTGAACCAGTTAATCAAATCGATTCCTGAGACGGTTGAACGTCCGGAGGATGCATCTTGGGCAGAACGCTATGACGAAGCCGCCACCCTGTTGCACAACCACAAAATCGACCTCGCGGAAACCAAATTCCAGTCGCTGCAACGCACCTCCTCTGGTGAGCCGGCCGTCTTGTCCGGATTGCTGACCTGCGCGATTTGGCGTGGCGACGCAGCAGCCCAGTCCAACTTGCTGAAACAACTTTCCGCTTGTGAATCCCTGGAGCTTGAGCAACGGGCTCGATATCTGGCAATCTCCGCACTCGTCGGTGAAGAAGCGAAAGAGCTTTCGATACCCGTTTCAAAGCTCGAAGCCGAAATTAAAAATACCGAAGAAATCGAAATGAGCATCATGGCGAGCAGTCGCTTCGTCCCACTGCCACCCGATTTACTGGCCGGCATGCGCGAAACGGAGAATGATGTACCGCCCCGCAGCGGCTTCCAAATGCTGGATCGCGATAAACCAGAGTCGACGGAACAACTGCCACCGGCCGATCAAATTCCGGAAGCAATCGCCATCGTGTTTCTCTACGGAAAACAAACAGATCGCGAAGCGAGGATCGAAGCCCACGACGTCCGACGAGAGAATCTGGAGGAGGTTCGCACCCACCTCAATGCCGTTACCCAAGATTTGTCTTGGAAGGAAGAATCGAACAAGTCGATCCCATTGGTGGTCGCCGTACAACCCTCGGTTGCAATGGTACGTTTCCAAGCGAAACCGGCGGAAGCAGAAAAAGTTCAAACCGAACTGGCTGCTACCCGTATGCCGAACACGATCAGCCATTTACGGCTACCAATTCTGGGGAACACCTCGCTAGCGGAAGCGGCTGGCGACGATTCGAAATTGGTGCAGCGAACTGCGGTGATGAGGGTCCTTGAAAACTACGACATCATTGCTTCCAAGGGCGATAGCATCCTCGAGCAAGTGCGTGAAATGGCTGGCCTGGAAGGTTTGCCAAGCATCAAGCCGGAAAGTGGTGAAATCGAGTCGATCCCGAACGAGGATTTGAATCGTCTCGACATCTCAGATCTCGATGCTGAATCGCTCGTCTACGTCTTACAGCGCAGCCAGCAGATTTCGTCGACACCTGTCATGCGACGTACCGCCGAAAGATTGCTCGAAATCGAGCTCAATGAAGAGCAAACACCGATTCGAATGGTCGCTTACATGACACTGGTCAACGCGGCGGCAAGCACCGACGAAGCATTGCTACTGATCGATGCAGCCAAAGCATTCGCCGAAACTCGCAATATCTCCACTGCGAACCTGCTGCTCTCGGAAATCGGACTTCGAGTCAATGCCGGCGACGGCGAAGGATTCCAGCGAGCAATCCAAGACGTATCCGCACGTCACGGCAATGATCCTGAAGTGATGGCCAAACTGCAGCAAATGCTGATGTCCTATGGATTGATTAGTCCCGACGGCTCGCCCCGCGGACCAGCCCCAACTGCGGCAGCCCCAGCTACCGGTGGCGGCGGTGGTGAGCTATGGACTCCTGACAGTGGAAACTCCCCAAAACCTCCCGCAGAAGGTGGTGGTGGCGGCGGAAAGCTATGGGTTCCCGGCATGGATTGATTTGCAAATCACGCTCACTGGTTTGCGTGGACACCGAATTGAATAGATCGTGTTTTGGCGATCACAACTCGCTAGAATCGATCTGTTTCGCGTCTGCAAACTCTCCAACCGCATGTCCGCTCCACGTCGATCCCTATCCGACCAAGACGAAACGTTCATGCAGCGGGCGCTCGAACTCGCTGCACGGGCCAGAGGTGACGTCGAACCAAACCCGATGGTTGGCTGTGTCCTCGTTCGAGATGGGCAAATCATCGGCGAAGGCTATCATCACCAATTTGGTGGACCACACGCCGAAATCGATGCCCTCCAATCGCTTGAATCGCCTACCGATGCGAGCGGCGCGACTGCCTATGTCACACTCGAGCCTTGCTGCCATCACGGAAAAACGCCGCCGTGCAGCCAGGCCTTAGTCGATGCAAAAATCGGTCGAGTTGTGTTAGCGATGCCCGATCCATTTCCCAAAGTCGATGGTGGCGGAATTGCACAAATCCGTCACGCCGGGATCGAAACCACCGTCGGTGTCCTCCAATCCGAAGCAGAAGCTCTCAATGCTCCATATCTGAAACTTATCCGCAGCGGGAAACCATGGGTGATCGCCAAATGGGCAATGACGCTCGACGGTCGAATTGCTACCGCTTCACGTGACAGCCAATGGATCACCAACCCAGACTCGCGACTCCAAACACATCAATTGCGAGCCCGAGTCGATGGGATTGCTGTCGGAATGGGAACCGTCATTACCGACGATCCGCTCCTGACCGCAAGAATCCAGAATACAAAACCGCATCGTGTCGCAAATCGGTTTGTCTTTTGCCGCCACCGGTTGCCCAACGTCCAATCTAAACTGGTTCAATCCGCCCGCGATGTGCCACTTCACTTGATGGTGGGCAACCAAGTCGACACCGAGCAATGCCAAATACTTCAACAAGCAGGTGCCGAAGTTCTCGAAACCGGAACCGATGATCCCTCGACGATGGTGGAGCAGGCCCTCCATTGGATGGGAAAGAAATCGCTAACCAACCTAATGCTGGAGGGCGGTAGCGAGTTGCTAGCAAGCTTTTTTGAATCGGGTCAGATCGACGAGTGCCATATTTTCCTGGGCGCCAAAGTGGTGGGTGGCCAGCAGGCCCCAGGACCAATTGGCGGCTCTGGGATTGGAAAAATCGCCAATGCGGAGGCGTTTACTCTAATCTCTGTTGATGCGTTGCAGTCTGACTTGCGGGCCGTTTATCGCCGAGTCGAATCGCCTTGAAATCATTCTGAAAATCTTCTCTTCAATTGGCGGCTGTTTTTGGCGATACTAACGGTTGGATGAGCAGGCCGTCCCGATGCGTGACGGCCTGCGCGTCCAATCCAGCACCAAGTGTGCCCTACAAGACGGGTTCGCCGTCACGCGACGGATCAGCAACAGCATCCATGACCGACTCGGTGAACCTTACCCAAACCCATCGCAAGATGGATCCCGAAGGATCGGGAAAGGAGAGGGTTCAGGGATGAGGTGGAGTTTGGTGATTGCCTTCGTCGGCTTGTTCGTTACGAACGCGTCGTCCTTTGCACAAGGACGCCCCGCCGGACAGCGTCCCACCGAGACGCGTTCAACACCACAGGACGCTGGCTACTTTACCTCCTCGGGGGTCGTCCGATTCTTATTGATCCAAGGGCGACTTTGCTTGGATTCACCCCGTCACCGCAAAGGATCGCAAAAACGCGACGAAGGTGGCATCTACGAGAGCATCACAGTGACTGCCGAAAGAGGCATTCCGTCGATGCACTACGTCTACCAAACTCCTAAACAACACCTGACGCTAAGCGTTCAAAAAGCGAATTCGATGCGTTTGGAATCTTGGTCCCCAGAGTCCGGTGAGCGGTCTGTTCTGAAACAACCCGCAATCGGTTCGCTCACCTGGACCCACCGACGCGGCGACCTACTGGATACCCATCAGGGCGCCACGCTATTGCATCTTCGCTGCAGCGATCCCGACAGTTTTGACAGGCATTTCGGCATGATGTTTTGTCGCTTGCTGCGAGGGCAAACGATGAAAAAACTGTGTGCGGAAGCCACACAGGCTGTCCTGCATGAACGGGTCGGCGAAGCGACCCCTCAAGTCGAGCAGATCGCCGCTTGCGTCCGCCAACTCGGCTCAGCCAAACGATCAAAACGAATCATTGCGGAAAACCAACTGCTGGCTTGGGGCGCGCCAATCGTCCCCTTGATTCAAAACCTGTCGGCCAAAGATCTGGATCAGGAACAATCCCAGCGAGTTCAAACCGTCTTGAAACGACTGCGTCCACGAGTCAACGACACCCCCGCCAGTCTTGCGCGATTGTTAATCAACGACCAACATTTCTGGACACTGATCGCCAATCAACTTTCCGAAGGACAACTCAGGTTGGCCAACCAACACTTGAAACGCGTTGGCCTAGAGTCGATTGAAGCAAGAATCGCCCCGAAGGAACGGATCGCCACAACGAGAGACTAAGTTGCGGTGAGCAAGTCACTTCACAACAGCAAAAACTCTTTGGCGAGCGGTAACTTTCCGGCCAACAGAATGGGGCAAAACGCGGCCCGCTCAGACGCGGTGGAACGTTTCAACTGCGTTCACTTCATCACAGGCTCAAGACATCATCCATCTGCGTTGCGATGTCAGCGAGACGCTGCCGATCACCGCCTCGCACTTCTGCGGTCGCCCATCCTTCATAGTTAATCTTTACCAACTCCTGACGGACGCTCTCCCAATCGACGCTACCTCCCCCTAATGGTCGATCAAAACCTTTCCTCATCCCCTCGTTCATCGCGATGTTCAAGTCATATTCTTTGATGTCAAGTTTCTCAATGCGATCGCCCAGCACTTCAATCCAGTGCTGCGGATATCCCCATCGGACGACATTACCGACATCAAAGTAAACCTTCACTTGAGGACTATCCAGTTCGTCCACGAAGCGAGCCATACCGAGTGGTTCGATTAAAAAAGTCGCCCAAACATTTTCCAGCAAGACTTTCACATTTTGCTTTTCGGCATGATCCATTGCACTTCGAATCAATTCTTGAGTTCGTCGATAGTTTTCCGAGTAACTGATTTTTCGGTCGTAGCCGACGACATGTAGCACTGAATTGGCGCCCAGAAATTTTGCTTGGTCAATCGCTTCAATCAAGTTGGGCCGATTACCGTTCACCATCCCGTGAATTGGCAGGCCAGTCTTCTCTCTCGCAGCGGCAAAGGCTTTGACAAGTTCACGATTCTTCGGTCCAGCGGCGACGCGAGGTTCGATCCCATCGAACCCCAAGTCTTTGACCATGCGAAATTTGTCCTCCACCGATCCGTTACCGGCAACCATGTGGTATTTGACTGCTTTACGAATTTTCCCGGTAAATTGCCCCGGCGTTGCCGTCCGCCCAAAACAGGCAGAGGCGATTCCAGCACTGGCGGAAGTAAAGAACGTTCTGCGTAGTATGGACATTGGGAAAGATCTCCGTCAGAGTTACATGCTGAGTCAAACAATATAGTCGACCTGCACCGACCGCTCAGAGTAGTGACCGGGAAACCGAAAATCGCTGGCGGCACACCATCCCGAAAACGCCGATCTCTGACGATCCGAAACCGCAAGCAGAAATCCAATCCAAGGTGGCACGGCCAAACCCGCTCTCCAAATTTAAGAGATCATCATGACCGTCAGTGAAGAATTCGATTGGCGAAAATTCCCAGATACCCAACGTTGGGTCGCGCGATGGATCAAGGAGATTGTCGATACCGTTCCGTTTCTTGCAACGCTGCAAGCCCGCATGAGCATCGAGACGGGCACACAACTACAGGACTGGGTCGACCACTTGTCGTTGGGAAAATCCCAGGTAACAGAAAATGAATTGACAAGCCTTGGCTTTGACTGCGTCTCTCCAAAAACGAGAGCACTGTGGTATCACACCGGCGGTTTGTTTCCACGAATTCGGCGTGTTCAAAGCGACGAAGTTCACCTCGCCTTGAAAGTAGATTCGGTTTCGGATTTTCTGTTCGCTCATCAACTTGCAGCCAAGATTGACGGCGAGGAACATTCGCCATGCAGAACAGCAGTCGTCGCCCATTCAGGATCGACCACGGTCTCAGTAATTGAACGCCATGGTGTGAGCGGGGTGGTACCTATCACCTGCGAACTAAAACACATTCAGCAGGCCACTGCAGTCTACGAGACCTTTCGCCTGCGTCGTCGTGATTTTGAAAGTGATCAACAAGGATTCGAAGAGGCTTTTCGGTTGGTCGAATCAGCCTGTGATCAGATCGGCGTCGATTGGACCTGCAGTTTATTTTTCGCGGCTGAGCGTGAATACTGGCAATCGAGGAATCATGCGGCGCAGATTCAGGGAACGCGGCAAAGCCGGCTCGGACTCGGCTGGGCCAATCATGACCACCATACCTATCGAAGTAGTCGAGAGCATTTCGCAAGCCTTATCAAGTTGCT
>JAYZAR010000071.1:0-26744 GCA_036339635.1 Planctomycetota bacterium
ACGGTGATCCGATCGCTAAGACACCGAACCTAGATCGCTTAGCGGAGAGTGGGATGCGGTTTGATTTGGCCTATTGCAACCAGGCGGTATGCGCGCCCTCGAGATTCACATTGATGCTCGGTTCACACTCCACTTCGACCGGTTTGTATGGGCTGAACAGCCAGTTACGGCAGGTGATGCCGGATGCTGTAACGATGCCGCAATACTTTGCGTCCTTTGGCTACCGAACTGAATCACTCGGCAAGGTCTTTCATATTGGACATGGCAATCAGGGTGACCCCGACTCCTTCAGCGTGCCGCACTTTCATGACAAAGTGATTGAGTATTTGGATCCAATTAGTACCGACGGCGGCAAGTTGACTCGAGAAGAAGCTTACTTCACGAACCAAAAACTTGATCAAATTCGATCGTTACCACGCGGTGCCGCGTTCGAGTCACCGGATGTGGCTGATACTGATTATGCCGATGGCCGTGTTTCGGTCGAAACGATCAAGCGTTTGCGGGCGGCCAAGCAACGACGTTCCAAGAGTAATACACCGTTTTTCATCGTGGCCGGATTTGCACGCCCGCACCTTCCGTTTAGCGCCCCTAAAAAGTATTGGCGACTCTATGATCCAGAAACCTTGCCAATGCCAAAGTTTGAAAAATTACCTGCTGATGCGCCAGCGGTCGCAGGAAAGCGCGGGGGGGAAATCAGTAATTACAAACCGGTTCCCACTGGGAAGGATGAACCGCTAAGTCAGGATTTGAAAAGAAAATTGATTCACGGTTATTATGCCAGCACCAGTTTTGTCGATGCACAGATCGGCGCGGTGATCGACGAACTCAATCACTTGGAACTCGCCGACGATACCATCGTTGTGCTGTGGGGAGATCATGGTTTTCATTTGGGCGATCTCGGGATTTGGACCAAGCACACCAATTATGAACAAGCCAATCGCATCCCGATCGTAATTGCGGCACCTGGTGTGACCAAAGCCGGTTCATCAACCAAGCAACCCACCGAAAGTGTCGACCTGTTTCCCACGTTGGCCGAGTTGGCCGGGTTGCCAAAGCCCCAGGTCCCCCAGCCATTGGATGGTGTCAGCTTGGTCCCGGTCATGAGCGATCCAGCGGTTCGCGTCCGAGATCATGCGTATCATGCGTATCCTCGGAAAAAACTTGGTAGGGCGATCCGTACCGAACGCTATCGCTTGGTGGAGTGGCGGTCCTTCGGTGATTCAGACGAGGCGGCCGAGTACGAACTCTATGATTATGAATCCGATCCATTGGAAACTCGCAATCTGGCAGCGGGAAAACCGAAAGTGGTCGCTGCCATGAAACGAACTCTGGCTGAATATCCTCCGGCGGTCGCGAGGAATTCAAGAAGGGGGGCGACGGCGAAACCACCCATGGCGACACCCATCATTGCCAACCGATCGTTGACCATCACTGGTCACGTCCGAGCACACTCCGCGAGTGGAGTGATCGTCGCACAAGGTGGTCGCGAGCATGGATTTGCCATTCATTTGATCGCTGGGCGTTTGGCATTCGACGTTCGCGTGAATGGCAAAGTGACGCGTGTCGTCGCCAGTGAAAATTCGCCAAGTGAATTTGATTTCAATGTGACTTTGTCGCCTGAGCAGATGACCTTGATCATCGACGGAGACCTTGTCGGCCAGTCGGGTTCACCAGGCCTGATCCCTGTTCAGCCCAAGGACGGTTTGAGTCTTGGGTTGGACGATTTGTCGGCTGCTGGTGATTACGACGCTCCCAATGCTCTGGACGGCAAGGTGACTCAGGTGAAAGTTAATTTCAACGAGTAAGCAGGATCAGCAAACACCTCTAGCAAGCACAGCCACGCGCATCATCAAGCCACTTATTTGCTTGTTTAGGGAGCGTCATAGTTGGTCGATGAGTTCATGTGCGAAGGCGGCGTGGAGTGCTTCGGTGATTCCCAAAGGATAATGAGTGCGTCGTTCCACGAATCGTGATTCTTTGGTCGTGTCCGTTATGCTCCGCATCCCGGTGACGACACCGATGATCAGGGGGCCATCCTCGGCAGAACGGAGTGAATGATGCATGACTGGTCCGCCACTGTCGCCCGACCAAGACGTGGTGTCGATAAGAAAACGCGGGTGAGGATGAACTGGGATCAAAGGGTAACTCGCCAGAGATCCGTGTCGGAGCAAAGGGAATCCTGCGCCATTTGCTTCCGATCTTTCAGGGAAAACTGCTATTCGCACGTTGTCACCCGGATGCACGTCGGTCATTTGATCGGCCGTCGCCAAGCTGGCGAGTGGCAGCGAGTTGACCGTAACCGATTTGGGGAGCGGCAGCACGGCAAGATCAAAATGAGGATGTGTTTTCCATAGCATGCGGCCCTCGCGACGGATTGGGATGCGGATTTCTTCGCGTTGGTAACCTGCCGCGACTGCTGTGCGAGAAACTAGCGTGCATCCGTCGCCAAGCATCTTCGACAGGACATGATCTGCGGTTAGCACGACGCATTGCCGATTCGATGGATCGGAGTTAGTGCAGATCACCGTTCCCGTGGCCGCCGAGGATTCGTTGTCAAGTTTGTAGGTTGCCAGCAACAATTGCTCCACCGGATCTGTGGCAAACGCAAAGGGTGTGATGCCGGCGAGTAGAAAACAGATGGATGCACGAACGTACATGCGGAGGTGACCTCATCCAAAAATGGGGTTAAAACTGTTCTGCGGGGAGCGATAGCGCCATCGTATTTGCTGAGCAGGTTGGCGTCAGTCTGCTCTGGCCGATCCATCGAATTTCTTTGCGATTTTCAGGAGTGCAAGCAGAGGCCTGCTAGGTTTATTTTGTCGCAGTGGGATACGATCCTAAGAATGCGATCTGTTTGCCTGATTCGAAAGGTGTCATGGTTCAGGGGGAGATGAGATTTGGTATCGGTGTGGATTGATCTTGGCGTTTTGCGATCTCGGTCAGTCCATCGGACTCGGTGAGCAAGCGATTTTGCAGAATGTAAAGGTCGCATCACGCGATTCGTTGATTCGAGCAGTTCGAGACGCCCAGCCCGGTACCCAGATTTTGATCGCGGGGGGAGAGTGTCGCAGCGGATTTGGATTTCTGCGGTGAACCGATGTAAATCCGATCGTGAGTGCCGCAAGTGATCAGGGGCACTTTTCGCACTTGATTTGGGGACACCATTGAATGAATGTTGGTTGCAACGCGCAGCGAATCTGTGTCGATTGATCACTTTGCTCGTAACGGTTACTTACCTCAATCGACTGATTAAATTCCTGGGATCGCGATGATGAATCGATTGCTTGTAATCACCGCTGTGATCACTTTTTTTGCCAACGACCTGTGGGCCGAATCGCGTCCGAATGTCATCTTCTTTGCGGTTGATGATTTATGTGATTGGGTGGGTGCAATGGGGCATGATCAGGCCATTACTCCCAATATGGATTCCCTTGCTCGGCAGGGAGTCTTGTTCACAGGGGCGCACGCCCCGGGTGTCTATTGCGCACCATCACGTTCTGCCATTTTTACCGGCCAGTATGCATCAACGACGGGTTGCTACGGGACAGAGGTTTATCACTACGATCATCCTGAGCTTGTTCCGTTGCAACTGGCGTTTCAGCGCAGCGGATATGGGACGTTCGGGGCCGGTAAATTGTTTCATCATCGCGAAGGTTATCTTGATCACCGTGGTTGGGATAATTTCTTTGTCCGGAATGAAACTTTGAAGCGGAAGGGGTGGCGGATTGAAACTTGGCCGATGGCGGTCGCTGAACGCGATGTTCCGTTCCCTGAGCCTTTTCCAGCCAGTGTTTACAATCGGGGAAAGCAGGTTACCGGCGGATTGTTTCTAGAGTGGGGAGCCATACCCAAAGAATGCGAGGAGGCGATGGCCGATACGCGACGCGTGAATTACGCGTGCGATGTATTAAAGCAGGAGCATCAAAAGCCATTTTTCTTGGCCGTTGGATTGTACTCTCCTCATTTCCCCAATTACGCACCCCAGAAATACTTTGATCTGTACGACGCAGATCAGATCAAGGCTCCGCCTTACAAGTTGGATGACCTCGAGGACCTACCTGCCAAGATCCGAAAGAAAAAAGAAAATCGGCGACGACAGCATCACGAAAAATTGGTCAGTATGGATGCGGTTGAAGATGCGATTCATGGATACCTAGCCTGCGTCTCCTACGCGGACGCTATGCTTGGTCGAGTACTCAAGGCACTTTGTAGCAGTCCTCATGCTGACAACACCATCGTGGTATTGTGGAGTGATCATGGATACCACCATGGTGAAAAAGGCGATTGGGGTAAACACACACTTTGGGAGCGTACGTCGAATGTTCCTCTGATTTGGTCCGGGCCCGGCATCGCCGTCGATGCTAGGGTCGGGACGACCGTTAGTTTGATCGACATGTATCCAACGCTGGTGGATCTCTGTCGATTGCAGCCCGTGCAGGATCTAGAGGGTGAATCCTTGGCGAAAGTTCTGGGCGATCCGTCAACAGCGGAGGATCGTGACGTTTTCTTGCCGGATCATGACCCCGGTGGTTATGCGATGGTCAACCAGGATTGGCGGCTGATCCATTACAGCGATGGCACAGAGGAATTTTACGATGTGCGTGCTGATCCACACGAATGGCACAATCTCGCAGCAGATCAAAAGTTTCAAGTGGTGAAACAACGTCTCCGATCTTGCGCGCCCGACTCTTTCTCGCCGCCGGCGACGCCGAAGAATCAACTGCGGTTGGTCATTGAAGGTACGACCTTTCGTTGGGAACCAAAGCCCAAGCCGTAAGCCCGTGCTTTCGGTTGTTTTGCAATCACTTAGCGTTTGAGATTCTGATTTAATTCGCTAGGAGGTTGCTTTGCGAACTTCTGGATTCAGCGGTTACCTTTTGGCATGACTTCGCTGAACCTCTTTTGTGTGGTTGTGGTGTTTGTTTCAGAGCATTTGTGTTATTTGCTTTTGAGCAATCGTGTTCCGCCTAATTGCTTATTTCTGTTTCCAGTATTGTTCATCATGTTCGATGATTTGATGTCGTGATTTTTGCCAATCGCTGAATACATCCGTAAACCACCGGTCGTATTGGCTCGAGAGTTGCATCACGATTTCTGGATGCAGCATAGCGACATCTCTGCTCTCGCTTGGATCCGCCGCTAAATCAAACAATTTTGGTGTTGGTGCTGTGAACTGCGGAGCTGGGTCGAGTTGGCGGTCAAGCGGCATTTCCCAGTGTGGTTCCGTGATTCCACGTTGGTAGGAGGGGTTGTCCCTGGCCGCGTCTTTCTTCATGGTTGCTGCGACACCAGGCCAGAACAATTTCCAGTTTCCTCGACGAATCGCGGCGTCGCTGTAGGCGGTCGGCGTGTAGCGATTTTTTTGAAACGATAGCGTTCGCGATTCAAGTTCCGACATCGGCTCACCCATCAGTCGCCGCATGACATCCGTTCCGTCTAGGGATTTGGCTTTCCTTGGTGGCTGCTTTCCAGTGGTATGAAACAGAGTCGGCAGCCAATCACAGCCGTGGATTGGGGAATGAATCGTTCTGCCTCCGGTCAGTTTGTTGGGCCACGAGATGATCGCGGGTACTCGAATGCCCTGCTCCAGAACATTTCCTTTGTTCCCCGCGAAACCACCATGAAACCTGTCCGTGTTGATTCCATTAACCTTATTCAAATTAGCGCCGTTGTCACTTGTGAACACGATGATCGTATTGTTCCACAAACCTTCTTCTTTCAGGGTCCGAAAGACTCGTTGAAGTCCTTGGTCCATCGCTTCGATCATCGCGTAGATGGTGGCAACGTTCTCGTTGTTCTTACCGCCAAGTCGTGTGCGATATTTCTGAATCAGTGTCTTTGGCGCTTGAAACGGAACGTGTGGTGCGTGGTGCGCGAGGACGAGTGCAAAGGGATGGTGTCGATGTCTGTGAATGAAGTTTATCGCTTCGTCGTTTAACGCATCCGTCAGGTAGCGGCCGTCGTGTGGTATCGAGGTGTCGTTACGCAACAGGTTCCAGCGGTAGTAATCTTGGCCACCGTTTGGAAAACCAAAGAAAAAGTCGAAACCGCGGTGATGCGGTAAGTAGTCGCGGCAGTAGATTCCGTTGTGCCATTTGCCGATTAACGCCGTGGCATAGCCAGCATGGCGAAAGTAGTCTCCAAAGGTGAGCTCTTGTAATGTGATCCGATCGAGTCCGCGATTACTGGGGACGTCGACCGCGCCAGTGCGATGATTAAAACGTCCCGTCAGAAATCCTGCTCGCGACGGCGCGCATAGAGGGGACGGTGCATAGTGATTTGTCAGCAAAACACCGCTGCGAGCTAGCGAATCAATCGCTGGTGTATCAATTAACGAATTCCAGTAGCAGCGCAAATCACCGATTCCGAGATCGTCTGCGAGAATAAATAGTACTGATGGACGAGCTGGATTCTGATTGCCGTCCGAAAATGATGGGAAAATCCCTGTCCAAATCAGGAGAATTGAGAAGGTCAGGTTTGCTCGTGTCATGGATGACAGTGTAATGGTTTGTTGTTTGGTTCGCAGCATTGGCTCGTGTACCTGTGTGCGGATCCAGCGGCTATACTTGTAGGTATGAACTTACTTAACCGCCGCTCATTTGTCCGTGCCGCAACCATTGGTCCGGCGAGCCTGACCATTGCTCCATTAGCTCTTGCTAATGAGAAGAACGACCCGAACCGATTCCAAATTGGAATCCAGCAATATACATTTCATCGCTGGCTTGGTTCGGGAAAGCTAAAGCATCTCGATTATCCCGCGTTGGCGAAGGAGAAACTCGGGATCACTCGTATCGAGTATTGGAGTCGAGCGTTTGCTGGTCGTCATACGGATAAAGACTACGTTGGCGAATTAGTCAAACGAACTACAGATGAGGGGATGAAAAACGTTCTGATACTCGTTGATGCGAAACATGAATTAGACAGTGCCAACGCGGAACAACGCGGTAAGTCGATTGAAGAACATAAAGGGTGGGTCGATTGTGCACAGCAACTTGGATGTGATGCAATTCGAGTGAATTGCCGCAGTGGCGGTGATCGGAAAAAGAACTTGCAGAATGCGGTCGCTGGCTTGCGACCACTGTGTGATTACGCGAAAGGAACGTCTGTAAAACTTGTGATTGAACCGCACGGTGGAAATTCAAGTGATCCTGATTGGCTGCTGGCGGCGATGGATGAAGTCGATCGCCCTAATGCCGGGTTGCTCCCCGATTTTAATAACTTCGGTCGTTACGATCGCTACGAAGGTGTGACGAAATGCCTGCCGTTCGCGCCGGCTGTTTGTGCGAAAGCGTTGAGGTTCGATGAGCAGGGCAACGAGGCAAACACCGATTTTTATCGTATGCTCAAAATTGTCTACGACTCAGATTATTCGGGTGTCATCACGATTGAATTTGAAGGCCGAGAGGTTGATCCGATCGAAGGCACGCTCAAGACAAAGCGTCTGATCGAGAAGGCGCTCAAGGCGGCAGTCTCGTAAGGTTCGCCCTTTTCTGTGCGAATCCCGCATGTTCTGACTTTTTCTGGTAGCTGAATCGGCGGTTCCGTTTTGCTCGTTTCTTTGCGTGAATGACCGTTGGTATGGTCGGTGCTTGATGCTTGTTGTCCTCGCCGGCAAAGCAGTTTAGCGTTGATCCGCGGAAAGTCTTTGTCGGGACCATGGATACATCCCATGGGGGATGGCATGGGTGAGCGACACGACCCTTCGTTGTTTACCGATGACGACGGTACCGTTTACATGCTTTGGCAAAATACGATGGTTGCTGCACTAGCGAAAGATTTGTCAAGTTATGCGTCTGAGCCGACACGCATTGATCCAGCTGGTTCGCGTCCCGGGCCCGATGGAAAACCAATCAGCCAAATTGGTCACGAAGGCGCCACCATGATCAAGGTGGGGGGCAAATACGTACACTTTGGGACGGCCTGGTCAACGGACCAAGGGCGAAAGGGATCGTACAACTTGTATTATTGTGTCGCTGACTATATCACCGGTCCTTACGGGCCTCGGCAATTTGTCGGGCGGTTTCTGGGACACGGAACTCCCTTTCAGGACAAAGCGGGGAAATGGTGGTGCACCGCGTTCTTTAATGCGAACGTGCCGCCGGTATCTCGAAAGGGGATTGTGCAACGAGACTTAGGCGAGAACGCGCAGACGATCAACGAACAGGGAGTGACGCTTGTTCCACTGGATGTCCGTTTGGACGACCAAGGTGACGTGATCATCCGAGCAAAGAATCCCGCATACGCTTCGCCCGGTCCTGATGAGTCACAGCAGGAATTCTAGTCGTGTGATGTCAAGCGACTGCTGGCACTAAAAAACGAGTGCGGGCAATCAAAAAGGCGTTTGCCCGTGTCACCTTATGTTCGTTGCGTGTCCTTCTCGCGCGGCGTGTTGCATCGCGTTGAAGTTGTGTCTGTCTCTGAAGGGTAATTTAGTGAGCGATTCCGTGCGTCTTGGTTTGCCGCCGATAAATCTCATCCCCAGAGGCCACATACAAGTAAGAAAAATCAGGGCCAGCAAACGCGACACTGACGATTGGCTTGTTCGTTGGCGGCAAAATCACTCCTCCCATTCTGCCTGTGGGGTCAAACATTTGAATGCCAACTGCGGAGGTCACATAAAATCGACCGACCGCATCGATCGTCATTCCGTCTCCTTTGCTTGGGAGATCTGGCGTGGGGGTTCGCATCGTGATGTAGGGCTGGCGATAGGCCAGCTTGCCGTCGGATTCGATGCGAAAGACCCAGGTATGGCGACCTCCGCTATCGGATACTGATAAGGTTCCCTGATCGGGCGTGAGTGCGATGCCATTGGGACGCAGTAAGCCGGTTTTATTCTTCGAAACGTCAACTGTCTCGGGTTTACCGCCGGGAGCGATATGCGTCACCTGTCGCTTTGGGGTTTCGGTGAAGTAGATATGGCCCTCGCGGGTAACGACCAAGTCATTCGGTTTGACGCCCTCTGCCAAAACTTCCATCGTTCTCTGTTGCAGGTCAAACGCAACGATACGGCCGAAACTTCCGCCCTGGCAGGCATAGATACGTCCGTCCGGACCCAATTGCATTCCACTGACACGGGGTGCGTCAGCGTAAACCGTAGTCTGGGTTCCGTCCGGCGCAATGCGGTAGATGTTGGCTGCACCTAAGACATCGGTGAAGTAGAGATTGCCTTTCGTGTCGGCTGCCAAGCCATCGGTGAACTGGTGACCTTTGGAGACCAACTCCCATTCCTGTCCCTTGATCAAGACTTGCGTTAACGGCATGTCTTGCGCAAGCAGCGTGGGGGCGACGAAGATCAGTGATACGATCGTGATGAGCGATTTCATTGTTGCGTCTCCTGTTTGACACCGGGATAGTCTCGCCAGATCCATCGCAGGATATCGGGCAGGATGGCACCACCATGTTGACCACTGTGGCCACCGTCCCCCATCACAAATCGATGGTCATAACCGGCAAATTTCAAGGCGGCTGACATCTGTTGGTTCGCCAGCGGCCAATTGCCGTGTAAGTTGTCGAGGTCATTCGAGCCTTCCTGCAAGAAGACCCGAAGCGGTTTTGCTTCTGTTTTTCGGATGAGTGCTGGATAGATATGTCCACCTCGGATATTGGTGAAGCTGCCGATGTAGCTGACGACTTTACTGAAGTGGTCTGGTCGTTCCCAGGCAACAGTAAATGCGCAGATCCCGCCGGAACTGAGGCCCGCAACCGCTCGTCCATTTGCGGAGTCGACGAGGTTGTATTGTTCGCTGACGGCCGGCAAGATTTCGTCGATCAGGAAATTCGTGTAGCGATCGCCCAGCGAATCATATTCAAAGCTCCGATTACTTCGTGGTGCAGTTCCTGGCTTCGCTGGCGGAATGACACCGGGATTGATGAAGATCCCGATCGTGACTGGCATCTCGCCTTGGTGAATCAAATTGTCAAACACTGTTGGTACTCGACTGTGCCCTTTCTCGTTGACGTAGTCCCGGCCATCTTGAAAGATCATTACGCATGCAGGTTTTTCTGGCCCATATTGCGCGGGAACGTAGATCCAGTAGTCGCGTTCGGTTCCCGGGTAGATTTTGCTATCGGTCCAGCGATACTTGGTTACCGTTCCCTGTGGCACGTTCGGCTGACGAAGTGATGCATCTGTATAGGGGTAATCGGCATGGGCGGTCTCACCGAGAGTCAGGATGCAGGGCATCAGCATGACGAGCATCACCATCATGCGGCGTGCCGCTAACCAGATTGGTTGTGGTTTCATCTTCGGTCCTTTTCGGGATTGAACTTTGGAATACTCGCGATTAGGTGAGGGGATTTTGTTTGCTGCAAACGATTGAACACCTTAGCCGATTGGTACCTTCAATGCGCGCGATCACAGTTCTGATACGATGGTCGTTAAAGGGGGCCAGCGACATGACGCCAATGATATGACACTCGTGCCTGTTGGACTCGGCTGTGTTTCTTCGCCGAGATGTTTTTCATTTTGCGAACGCTCTATTTGTGTTGTTTGTCGGGTTTGTTGGAAAACGCCCCTTGTTTTGCAGACCAGGACCAAGCGTCCGTTACGAATTTTTCCGGTGCCGACGAATATGAATCGATCGAATCAAAATATGTCGTTACTTGTTGTGCTGCTGGTGTCGTTGATGGTCAGAAGCGATGATTGCCGGGCGGAGAATTGGCCTCGCTTTCGGGGAGTCAATGGCAGTGGCGTCGCACCCGCATCCAATCTTCCCAATACTTGGACCGAAGCCAACTATCGTTGGGTGACGCCACTGTCTGGGAGCGGTCATTCTTCGCCCGTAATTTGGGGTGAGCGGCTGTTTGTGACGGCTGCGGATGATAAGTCGGGTATTCGGGCGTTGATTTGTTTGGGCGTCGGTAATGGAGTGGAGCAGTGGCGAGCCCCGGCTGATTTCAAGTCCTACAAAAAGCACAAGAATAACAGTTTCGCATCGAGCACTCCTGCCGTCGACGCCGAGCATGTTTACCAACTGTGGCATTCCAAGCAGCAAACCTCATTAATTGCTTACAGTCATGAGGGGCAGCAAGTTTGGCGATATGAGCTTGGGCCGTATGGGCATGGGCAAGGCGGTGCGACTAGCCCGGTTGTTCTTGGTGAGCTTGTGTTGGTGGCCCATGATCACAAAGCAGAAAGCTTTTTGGTTGCCGTCAATCGCATTAGTGGAAAAGAGGTTTGGAAAATTCCACGTGAAGGAAAGCGTGCTTGCTATTCGACGCCTTGCTATCGCACCACAAAATCAGGAAAACAAGAAATCGTTTTTGTTCATTGTTACGAGGGTGTGATTGGCGTTCAGGCTGAAACCGGTCAAGTCAATTGGCACATCGATCCATTTGGTCGAGAATCTCAGCGAGCCTTGGCGTCACCGGTGGTTGCTGATGATCTGGTCATTGCCGGCAGCGGTGCCGTCGTAGGTGATCGGCAAGTGGTGGCGATCTCCGTGGATGATTCGCAACTCCCGTGCAAAGCGAGTGAGTCCTATCGGGTAATTCGGCAGGCGCCGCATGTGCCCTCGCCAATCATTCTTGGTAATCGTTTGTTCTTGTGGAATGATGGCGGGGTGGCGACCTGCTGTGATCTTACGACGGGCGAAAAGATTTGGCAGAAGCGAGTGGGCGGCAACTACTTTTCCTCGCCCATCGCAATCGGTGACCGATTGATGTCGATCGATACCAGTGGTGAAGTTGTTGTGATTGCCGCGAAGGATGAGTTCGAAATTTTGGGTCGGAACGCAATGGGTGAATCAAGTCGCGCTTCGCTCGCTGCCAGCAATGGGGTTTTGTTCGTCCGGACCGAGACCAAAGTTTTTGCTGTTACCGCTCTTGACGAACGCTGATCCAGACTGGGATCTTTCGCAGTTGAATGCTTGACCGTCTCGCTGATGAGTAGCAGGTTTCTGTTGCTTGTAAAACTAGCATCATGGCGAGGCCCCCGACGTCTGAGTGCAAGATCGCCGTTTCGCTGACTCTTGGTGCCAAACGTGCGTAGCCAGGATTGGTAACATTTGCCGCGATTCCTTGCTGTATCCAACAAGATTTGATGTGGCCGTAGGGTTTTGAACGTTGGGGGTGCTGGGAATGTTCGCCCGCCGTACTTTGGGCGTTTTGATTTGGCATTTTAGTTTTGGGCCGGCGGAGTCATGGATGTGAGTGAGGCGGGCATCGTGCTCCCGTCTTGTGAATCGTTTGGCAATTCAACCGTCTTTTTTGCCGCTTTGGAATGCACCTGTACCTTTGAACGTAATTCAAGTGCTCAATTGAAACGTTGGGCTTTGGCGAGGATGCGTGGTGGTTGTTCGGTTTGATCGTGAAGGCAACTTGTTCGGCGTGATCCGAGTATCTATGCGTGCCACGCGAGTTGCTGCGTGATGTTTGTGGGGCGGGAAATTTGTTTGTGAGATGTTATTCTTATTCCGTGTTCAATTGATAGATTCGGTGAGCTCTTACATCGCTATCTTTCGTGGTAGGAATCAATAGGAGGCGATTCGAATGGAGCGGCGGCGATTAGGTGGAAGTGGCTTGGTGGTAAGTGATATCTGCATGGGGACGATGACGTTTGGAACGGCTTGCGATGAATCCCTGTCGCATGCGATTTGTGATAAGGCATTCGACAGTGGTATTGATTTCTTTGACGCAGCCGAGATGTATCCCGTGCCACCCACGGCTGAATTGGTTGGCGTCACCGAACAGATTTTTGGACGTTGGATGAAAAGCAAGCCTCGACACACCGTGTTATTGGCGACGAAGGTGACCGGGCCCGCGCACGGTTGGTTTACACCTTGCGTGCGAGATGGAAAAACCGCGCTTGATCGAAGGCAAATTGTCTCTGCGTGTGAGGATTCGTTGCGACGTCTCGATACCGATTACATTGATCTGTATCAAACGCATTGGCCCGATCATGGAATGCCTTACGAAGAAGTTCTCGGTGTTTTGACCGACTTGCGAGATCAGGGAAAAATTCGTGCAATCGGGTGCAGTAATGAGACTTCTTGGGGATTGATGAAAAGCTTGTGGGCTGCTGATGTTTGTGGTGTGGAACGCTACCAAACCGTGCAAAACAATTTCAGCTTGATCAATCGTCGCTGCGAGAGTGAGCTCGCGCAAGTTTGCCGTAAAGAAAATGTTAGCTTGTTGCCATATTCTCCCCTCGGTGGCGGTGTGTTGACGGGCAAGTATCAGCAAGGTGCGCCGGACGGTGCGAGGTTCACCGGCTATCTTCAGAGTGGCAACGATCGTCAACAAAAAATGGCTGCCCGGTTTGTCAATGATCGTACCCTCGAAACAACGAATCGGTTGATGGAGATCGCCGATCAGATTGGTGTATCGGTCACGGCGTTGGCGGTGGCGTGGAGTCGGCAGCACGATTTTGTCGCGTCCACGATCATTGGGGCGAGTTCGGTTGAGCAGTTGAGTGAATCATTGCAGGCGCGGGATCTTGTCTTGGATCAGGAGACGCTCGATCGAATCGATCAAATCGATGAGGAGATTCCTGCGCCCATGACCGAGGACGGGCTGAGACGTCTGTAGCGATTGCAGTCTGTCCTATGGTTAACAATGCCCGTCGATTCAGGTGATTTTGAACCTGAGGGGGCAAACGCGAACTATTTTGGGATCCATGCGAATTCTCCTCACGACGTTATTGCTTTCCTGTTTTACATCTGCCGCTTGCGCGACAGATTGGTTGACTTTTCCAAGCACGTACACGCACAGTTTGGAATCCGGTGTCCGGGTGTCGCAATACGCGGCGATTACGCCGCCGACGGCACCGATGCCGGCGAACTTCCGCAGCAGTGGATTCACGCACACACGCAGTTCGTTGAACTATGGTGCATCGGCGGATAATTACCATCGCACGCAGCGATGGGGAGATCCTGTGAGACCGTACGGCGAGTGGCGTTTCCCTTTTCGGCCTTACAGCACGCCCTATCCGAACTGGGGTGCACCCTACGCCGGATTCAATCTCGGAGTGGGGATTCCAGGTTACCGACCAGGATACGGCGTTCGACCCGGTCGACGTCCAGGCATTCACCAACCGGGTCAGCCAGGCGGAGGTCACGATCCGGGTGGCGTGCGTTGTCACCCGCGCCCAGAGCAGCCCACGGAACCAGGCTACCTGGGTAACGGGACTTGGCCAATCGAGCGGAAAGAACTCGATGGCAATCTAGTGCCAGCAACCCCTTTTAATCCTTACCCTGCCGGCCCGGGAACGGGTTATCCAACCGCTCCCTATTACGACGGCTATTACGGCGGGTAAAGCATGCAGCGTGACCCGCAAGTGAATTTCTGAAACCACAATCGCCGCGATGTTACTCCAACGCTTATATGCCGGCTCGGCAGCCGTCGTCGGCAACAGTCGCCAGTGTTAATCCGAGTCATGGATGCTCATCTCGCCCGCATCGTGGCACAACGACTGACGTTCTATTCCTACTTGGCTCTTTCTGCAACTCTCAGTTTAGCGCTGCGGCTTCTGGGGTTCTCTTGCACTTCACTGGCTGTGGGACGCAGTGGCTTCTTTGTGAGAATATTCCAGCGATTATCGTTGCGGAACGCATTCTTAATGATTCGGTCTTCAAGAGAATGAAAACTGATGACGGCGACTCGTCCACCTGGTGCGATCCAATTGGGTGCTGCCGCCATGGTGCGTTCCAAGATTCCCAGTTCGTCGTTGACTGCAATCCGTAGCGCTTGAAACGTTCGGGTGGCTGGGTGGATATCATGATTTTTCGACCGCGGGACACATTTCCGGCAGACACTGACGAGGTCACCAACGGTTTTGATGGTGGCTTCGCGGCGACGCCTTGCCACAATCTCACGGGCGATTCGGCGGCTTAATCGTTCTTCACCATAGGTGTAGATCGTGTTCGCAATCTCTTCTTCGCGATGGGTCAGTAGCCAGTTTGCGGCAGATTGTCCATTCTCGGGATCAAATCGCAGGTCGAGCGGGCTCTCAGGATCGTTAAAACTAAATCCACGTTCGCGATCGGCCAATTGATCGCTGGACAGGCCGAGGTCTAAGATCATCGCATCCGCTTTTTTTCTTTCCATCGCGGCCAAAGCTTTGGGGACCGCTTCGTAGCTGCCAAGAAAGAGGTGGATGCGAGGGTCTTGTCCCGCTGATTCCTCCCGCTTGCTAACGGCTGGGTCACGATCCAGCGCGATAATGTTCAAGCCATTAGATGATTGCGGGTCAATGGCATCGAGTAAGCAGTGCGAGTGACCACCCCCACCGAAGGTGCCATCAATGATGAGCCGGGGATCGATTTCCGTGATCCATTGAACAACCTCAGCCGGCATGACCGAGATGTGACAGGAGGATTCTGTCACCCGGCGATACTCTTGCTGCAATGAAGTGCTTCTTCCATGTGATCGGCAACTTCTATCAATCGTTCGAGTTCACCGCCAGACACTTCTGCGGCGAGCCAGCCAGTGAACTTGATATCTCGCAGTGCCTTTTCGACTGACTGCCAATCAATGTCACCCTCGGTGATCTTAGTGAACTTGTTCCCGCTGCGCGAGAATCCTTTGATGTCGAGTTTCTTGATGCGGTGATCGAGTGTACGCACCCATTCGGCAACATCGCCATATTTCCAATGGTTTCCTAAGTCGAATTGCACGCCGACCAGTGGGGAGTTAAAAGCATCAATGAATTTGGCCAATGGTTCGGCGCTTTGCTCGCTGTTACCACTGTGATCGTAAAGGAAGTGGTTCCAAACGTTCTCGATCAAAATCGACACGCCCGTTTTTTCCGCAACGGGAAGCGCCTCGGTGATTGCTGCCATTGCTCGCTCGTAAACTTCAGCAGGTGAGCCATCTTTTCCATGAGCGGGCACTAACAACATGGTGTCGGCACCGACGGCCGCAGTTTCCTCGAGTCCGCGAATCAGGTTCTTCAACGCCACCGCGCGGATCTCCGCGCTGGGGTCACTGTGCCGTTGGCCCCAGTGGTACCCGCCCACAGTACCGTCGATGATCAACCCCGATTCCTTCGCCGCTGCATTGGCTTCTTCGGCGTTGATACCGGGGGTGCTGAGTTCGACGCCCTCAAACCCGGCTTCCTGAGCGAGATTGAATTTATCGACTAAGTTGCCAGAGTGTTTGATCATGCCGACCTTGAGCGTCTTGCGAAGCCATGGTCCGCTCGCATCTTCTGCGATTACCGTGGAAGGACTAAAAGGCGTACCGGCGACCAACGCTGCGGCTGTTCCCCATCGCAACATATCGCGTCGATGCATTGAACCAATGTTTTCTTGCTTATTTTGCTTGTTCATCATTTCCTTCTCATCTGAGGCCATATCCTTCACAGTTTAGTTGAGAACAACTGTTCTGAGTACACACCAACCCGCTCAAAACGATTGCGTTCGAAACCAACCTGTCCGGGAAATGCCAGGAGCGAAAAAAGTCAGGCAATCAGGTCATTGATCACGTGGCCATGAATATCGGTCAGCCGGAATTGGCGACCTTGGAATTTGTAGGTCAAGCGTTGATGGTCGATCCCGAGGAGATGCATCAAAGTGGCTTGGAAATCATGGACGTGGACACCATTTTCAGCAACGTTAATACCCAGGTCGTCCGTTTCTCCGTAGCTGAACCCTGACTTTACGCCTCCCCCTGCCATCCAAAGAGTGTAGGCGTATGGATGATGGTCGCGACCCCAACGCGGGCGATTGTTTAAATCACCTTGCAGGAATGGCGTCCGTCCGAATTCACCTCCCCAAATGACGAGTGTGTCTTCTAATAAGCCGCGTCGCTTCAAGTCCATCACCAAGGCCGCACTCGATTGATCGGTATCCCGGCATTGGTTGTAAAGTTCGGTGGTGAGGCTGTTGTGCTGATCCCAGCCCGCATGCATTAGTTGGACGAAGCGGCAGCCCCGCTCGACTAAACGCCTCGCCATCAAGCAATTGTGAGCGAACGTCCCAGGCTCTTCAACGCCAGGTCCGTACAAGTCGAGGGTCTCCCGCGACTCGCTGGACAGATCAGCCAGTTCGGGGACACTGGCCTGCATTTTGAAACACATTTCGTATTGTGAGATTCGAGTTGCGATCTCAGGATCACCATACTCAACGAGTTTCAGTTGGTTGATTGCCGCGATGTCATCGAGCCATCCACGGCGATTTTCCCGACTCATGCCGTTTGGATTCGAGATGTAGAGCACGGGATCGCCACTACCGCGGAATTTTACCCCTTGAAAACGAGAAGGAAGAAAACCGTTACCCCAATAAAAGTCGTAAAAGATCTGTCCGCATGAGGTGTCTTTCGTAATGCTTGTCATGACAACAAATGACGGCAGTTCATCGGTGTCACTTCCCAAACCATACGTCAGCCAAGCGCCCATGGTTGGGCGTCCCGGCATCTCGGCCCCGCTAAGCATGAAGTTAATGGCGGGGGCGTGGTTCACTTGTTCGGTGTGCATACTTTTCACGAAGCACAATTCGTCAGCTACATTGGCTGTGTGGGGCATGAAGTCGCTGACCCAGGCACCCGACTCACCGCGCTGAGAAAAGGGCTCAACCGGCGCGAGCAACAGCTTTCCGTCGGCTTTTCCGGTCATCGTGCTAAAACGCCGGTCGCCAATGTAAGAACTGGGAACGGGCTGGCCGTGCAATTCTTGTAAGCGGGGCTTCCAGTCGAACAGATCGACATGAGTGGGAGCGCCATTCTGGAATAAATAGATGACCCGCTTAGCTTTTGAGGCAAAGTGCGGGAGCGATGGCAAGCCTCCGAATTGTGCTGCTGGATTCGCCGCGACAGCTGACGGGACATCGTGCAGTAATGAGGCGAGCGCCGCGCTACCAATTCCCGTTGCACCGCGACCAAGAAATTGGCGACGCGTTAACTGCTGACGATGTTGTTGCAGCGGATTCACCAATTCACTCTCGATTTAGCGTTTCGTCCAAGTTAAGAATAGCCAATGTTAAACTGGTCCAAGCCGCGTGCTCGGCTGCATCCAAGGTTTCGTTTCGCGGGGAGTCACCCATGTCAAGCAGTTGAATTGCTTTTGCGGGGTGGTCCGCGAACTGAAGTCGCGTACGTTGAAGACCAGATAGTAAAATTTCACGTTCGGTGGGACTGCAGGAACGGGCAAGCACACGTTGCATGATTCGGTCGATGCGATCGGAATCGGATTGGGCTGGCGATCCTAAAACCAATTCGGCAAGTGCTCGGGATGCTTCCACAAAGGTGACATCGTTGAGGGTTTGTAAAGCGTGCAGTGGCGTATTGGTTCGATTAACGCCGACCGTGCAAGTTTGTCGGGAAGCGTTATCAAAAAATATGGTAGGTGCGATGATGCGTCGCCAGAAGATAAACAGACTTCGTCGGTAGAGTTTCTCGCCCTGATCTTGCCGGTATTTCTTTTTTCCGAATGACGCATCTTCCCAAATGCCCGGTGGCTGATAGGTGTTCACCGCTGGTCCACTGGCCACGGGAGAGAGTAAGCCGCTTGCGGCTAATGCTTGATCCCGCAGCATCCACGAAGGTAGACGGTAGCGCGAACCACGGGCGAGTAAACGGTTGGCGGGATCTTGGTCGTACGCTGCAAGATTAGTCAACTTGGACGTTTGGCGGTAAGTGTGACTCGTTACAATCAATCGTATCAGGTTTTTTACGTTCCAATTATCTTCACGGAACTGCCAGGAGAGCCAATTTAGTAAATCCAGCTGAATTGGTGTTTCGCCCTGAGTACCAAAGTCTTCTGTGGTTTTGACGAGTCCGATTCCGAATACTTGTTGCCAAAATCGGTTCACCGTGACCCTTGCTGTTAATGGGTTGTCCGCATCGACCAGCCATTTCGCCAGTAGAAGTCGGTCGACTGATTGGTCACTTGCCTCGGGCTTTGGCAGGAACGCAGGCAGTTTCGCCTGAACTTTGTCAGTTGGTTTGTTGTAAAGGCCGCGATTGAGCACGAAGGTCTCACGCGGATTGGACATGTCCTCCATCACCATGACTCTGGGCAGACTGTTGCGAAGGTCATCGCGTCGCTTGGTCCGTTTGTCACGATCTGATCGCAATTTCTGGTATTGCTCGTCTGCCGTGCGGTGAGCTGCTTGGATCAAGCTTCGTTGGTCATCCGATCGTTTATCCGTTTCGACACTCAAGGCCGCCAGCAGTTGGTCTGATTCCTTGGGCAAACTTGGGCGGTCATCACTTGTGACCGCCAGCCGAAAACGCCCAATGTTGTGTCGGGCATGAACCGACTGATGCCGCAATGAGATTTGCAGTGTTGAATCTGCGACGAATTTAATCGGTTCGGCAAGGCGAAAAACGGCGGTGTGATTGCGATCGACGGTCCGGCCTTCGTAAACTGCCCAGCCAGTCTTGGGGTCATTGTCAAAGGCATTTGTGACGGTGTGATTTCCCTGCTCAAACGTCGCATCGGCGGATGCAATCGTCACCTGCATTGGTTCTGAATTTTCACCTTTGCTAATGGATACCAAAAAATCGGTGAGTACAAAGTTGCCACTGTCTGAACGTGACAGTCCGTTCCCGGTGTGACTTGGGTGCCGGAGTGTTTCAAGCCGAATTCCCGTGATCGTCGAGGGACCCGGTGATGCGAGAATTGTGTAGTCATCGTTGATCGCGTCACCGTCGATCAAGATCGATTGGTCTTCTAGCAGTTTTGAAGTACCGTGGAGAGCATCGACTTGCAAGTCGCTCAGCAATTGCCAGGATTGTTCGCGACTCAACCCCGCGAGTTGTTGTTTTTCCCAGTTGGGCTGTTCAGCGGTAAGCGTTGCATCGCGATTTCGCAATCGTTTGTCGAGAACCGAGATTTGCTCCGCGAGTGTGTCGAGTTCGCTTGCTTGCTGAGCATTTGGCACCGCAAGATTTGGAGCCGTCTGTGGGTCACCACCGCCACCGTTCACCGGGGTTTGGTTGAAGAAGGCGAACAGTTGATAATATTCGCGGTTACTGATCGGATCGTACTTATGATCGTGACAACGACAGCAGTTGAGGGTTAATCCAAGCCAGACGGTTCCCATCGTTTCGGACATGTCCATGACATATTCGACCCGGTTTTCTTCTGGGATCCTCCCGCCTTCGCCGTTGATCATATGGTTGCGACAGAATCCGGTCGCCAACTTTTGCTCTGGGGTGGCATCAGGAATTAAGTCACCGGCGAGTTGCCAGGTTGTGAATTGATCAAACGACAAATTGTTGTTGAATGCGTCGACGACCCAGTCTCGCCACGGCCACATCGTGCGCTCACGGTCACCCTGGTAGCCGTTGGTGTCGGCGTAACGCGCGGCGTCGAGCCAGGGCCACGCCATGCGGATCCCATAAGCGGGAGAATCAAGTAACTGGTCAACCACGCGTTCGTAGGCATCGGGTCGCGAATCGGCCAGGAAAGTCGCGACTTGTTCAGGTGTCGGTGGCAGTCCCGTTAGGTCGAGTGACAAGCGACGGATTAACGTCGATCGTGATGCCTCGGGCGACGGTGAGATGCCTCGGTCGGCCAATCTCCGCTGCACAAAAGCATCGATGGGGTTTCGGACTGGCGCGTGATCGGTGACGGAAACCTGGGGGACCTCTACTTCGCGGATTGACTGGAACGACCAATGTTGTTCCCAGCTTGCACCCGATTCGATCCACTTGCGGATCAATTCAATTTCGCGTTTTGAAAGTTGACGATTTGATTCGGGTGGCGGCATCAATTCGTCGAGGTCGTCCGTGATCAGGCGGCGATATAATTCACTCGCTTCGCTGTCGTTCGGTTGGATGACATTCGCGGTGCCAGTTGCGGTGTCCAATCGCAAATCGGCTTCTCGAGTTTCCTCATCCGGGCCGTGGCAAAAGGAGCAATTTTCCGACAGGATCGGGCGAATGTCACGTGCGAAATCAACCTCTTCTGCCCGCGCAGCGGCGACTACGAAACTCGCGAACAAAACGACGCACGTGTGGAGCTGATTTTCCATGCTAATAGTGTAGCCAAAATGACGCCTAGAGGACTCAGTGACCAGCATTTTCATTCGTCCAATGACAGTCGGATTACCACGGCGAGTGGCCAATCATTGAGACAAAAACGACCGGGATAATCGCTTGTTCGTGGAGACTGCCGTTGGAACGCTTCTCAATCAGCATCAAGACTTGCCCCTGATCACCGCCTGATAAAATGAATTCGCCGCCTGGCTTGAGTTGTTCAATCAGGCGGGCTGGAATGTGATCTGGAGCAGCTGCCAAAATGATGACGTCAAACGGAGCTTGATCAGGCCAGCCCAGGTATCCGTCGCCCGCTCGCACTTCGACGTTGTGATAGCCGAGTCGTTTTAGCCGTGCACTTGCGTGGTGGGCCAAGGCGTAGATGATCTCGATGCTGTAGACTTTGTCGGCAATCTCGGCCAGCACGGCCGCTCGGTATCCCGATCCGGACGCCACGTCGAGTGCGACCGAATCTGCTTGCACTGAGACAAGTTGCGTCATCAGGGCGACGATTGAAGGTTGTGAGATTGTTTGGCGATGGCCAACTGGTAGCACGCAATCATCGTAAGCTTTTGATCAATGCTGCGGCGGCACGAACTGATGGCGTGCGACTCATCCCATCGCGGCAAGAACTTGTGTGTCATGTATGTCTCGACTCGCCAGTTGTTGATTGACCAGTGATTGACGTTCCTGTTGGCGATCGGGATCTTTCATGGCGTCGACACGTGTCGCTGAATCAATGGGGATGGTTGTTGTTGATTCGATGAATGCAGCAGAACGGGGTGTTGAGTTGGGAAGCTGGATTCGATGTGTCGCTTTTGATCGCGATCCATGAGAAAATAGCTTACGCTGGCTCTGGAAAACGATACTTCAGGCCGACGTTTTGTCTTCGCGATTCGTCCTTTATGATTTCAGTCGTCGAGACGCCACAAATGAATCCTTCATTGCAGCAACGCAACGAACTGCTGCGGCGACGAATTACCCCGCTCCCCGGCAGTCAACCCTACGAGAATGTGCGCCCGATTCGAATCCCTGGCCGTCTGGATCAGCGGAGGTTGATTGACTGTGTTTGTGAACAACATCCACACGTTTCGCGCCAGACTTGGTGTGATTGGTTTTCACAGGGGCACATCCGAAAACGTGGCATTCCCATTGCCCCGATGACCTTTGTAAGGGGGGGGGAGGAATTCGAGCATGCATTTCCAGATACGGTTGAGCCGGACGTCAATGCGCAGGTCTTGATCGCAATGGAAGATGAGAATTTGATTGTGATCGAAAAGCCGGCCCCTTTGCCGATCCATCCATCCGGCCGGTTTGAACGAAATACTTTGATCTCGTTTTTGCGGCTGGTCTATCCCGGTGAATGCTTAAAGCTGGTTCATCGATTGGATGCGAATACCAGCGGTTTAGTCTTGATTGCACGCAGTTCAGAGGTGGCAGCTATCATGGCCAGACAGTTCCAATCCGGTGCGGCTAAGAAGCGATACCTCGTTCGCTGTCATGGTACTCCTGAGCGAGCTGAGTTTGCCTGTGATGCACCGATCAGTTCCCGGAGGGGCGAGGGGGGAACGCGAGACGTGGATCCGATTGGTGGCAAGCAAGCTCGCACCGAATTTCGGGTGATCAAGTCGCTTGACGACGAAACGACGCTGTTGGAGGCGAAGCCGATCACTGGTCGCACCAACCAAATCCGGATTCATCTTTGGTCGATCGGTCACCCGGTACTCGGGGACCCAAGTTACCTCCCAAAGAAGAAAATTGCCGCTTGGCAGACATTAGGGATTGAGGATCCACCGATGTGTTTACATGCCGCTGGCTTGACCGTGTTCGATCCGGTTTCTGGTGACGAGCGGCGGTGGGCAAGTCGCTTGCCGGAGTGGAGTGGTGCATCACCTGTGTAGAATCGGTTCCTGGCTTCGACAGACTCAGGCTCCGAGAGACTCAGGATGACTTCAATTCTTTTGCTTCGGCTTCAAGCTTAGCGATGTCGTCCTCGAATTGCTTTAATTCGGCCAAGTCATCGGCCTGAGCCTTCGAGCCTGCCAGTTGAACCCGCAGGGTTTGGAGTTTTTTGTTGATGACATCCAGTCGTTTCTTCGCTTTCTTATCCACAGATGAGTTTCCCTTTGGGTGAGCGATTGGATTCGGATTGCGGAGTGATCGGTTCTTGTTGCGTTCGCCCTCGATTGTATTTCGCTGTGGGGCGTGGCCAACCCCGCGATGTTATCGATTTCATCAGAACTCCAACAACGCGACGATAAAGTGCACAACCAGTACGTAAAGCGTTGTCCAGAGCACCGTCGAAGTGATTGCATCGCTAACGTCGCTGGCTGAATGCTTCGCCGCTGCGCCACGATAGTAACCGATTGCTGCCGTCCCGATACCACAGGCGATGTTCTTTAGTAGCACCCAGTGCCAGCCCAATGGCCAGCGAGTGCCATCGGTCACCAAGTTCCGTTCGAAGTGTAGTTGCCAGAAATAAGGGCCGATGGTCGGATGTGTGGCATTAAAAGTGACCAAGCTGATTGCTCGAGCGGCCTCGTACGAAAGCCGTTCCAGAATCGGTGTCGCAACGACGAATGCGATCACAATCGGTACCAATAAATAGGCTCGTGGTTTCACTCCCAGCGTGTGAAGCGCGTCAATTTGTCCGCCATATTGCTTGACCCCGACATCGGCCGCGACCGCGGCACCGCAGCGGGCGGCAACCAAGATTGTTGCCAGGACAGGAACCAAAACTCGATAGAGTGCGAAGCCAATCGACGCCAGTAATTCGTCGATCAGCAAAGGTTGCGTGTAAAGCCGGAACGGCAGAAACCGAAATGTGAAGTAGGTTGCGGTGAACCCTGTGATCAGTCCTGCCAGCAACAAATAGATCCACGCAGATGGACCACCGACGAGTCGCAGGTAATGAGCGAAAAATCTTGCGCCCCAGCGGAATCGTGGAAAACGTGGCATCACATCAAATGGCAAGCGAGCTGCCGCAACGACTGCGTGCCCGGTCGTGGTCAAAACTTGATCGCTCCACTTCGCGGCCATCGACCAGCGACTCGGTGCGACTAGCTCGGTTGATTCTAACGCGACAGGTACCATTCGCTCTGGGATTTGGGGCCACTGGTCACGCGGAACAAAACTCAATTCCTTGGTTTCAGAGTTCAGCAGCAAGACCTCGTCTGCGATCGGAATCAATGTTTCGTAATCGTGTGTTACCACGACGCTCGTACGTTGGTGCGCATGATGGGTTTGGCGAATTAGTTCCGCAACTTTCCCGCCGCTGGCTGCATCCAATCCGGAGGTTGGCTCATCGTACAGGACCACATTTGGATCAGCGGCGAGTGTGCGAGCAATCGCGAGCCGTTGTTTTTGGCCTCCGCTCAATCCTGAAACGCGTGTGTTCGCTGGCACGCCAAGTTCCGCCAGCCACTGCTTTGCTGTTTGGGTAACTGGCCGTGACTGATCGCTGCGGTGGTCGATGGCAAACTGAACATTTTCCAAGGGGGACAGTTCGTCGAACAGAGCAAACTGTTGGAAGACGATACCAATGTGATTGGGACCTTGTTGTGGTGCTGAGTCACCACGCCCCACTTCGATTTGACCCGACCAGGATAGCGACTCTCCCGACTGTGGGATGAGTCCTGCCAATGTCCGTAACAGAACCGATTTTCCAGCACCGCTGCCACCAACGATCACAGTGATCTTACCAGCGGGAATTGTGACTGAAGTATCGGACAGTAGATGCTTCGAGCCAGCGTGGATATGTAACTTTGACAGACTAAGCCAGCAAGATTGACTGGGATTCGAATCGCTCATTGGGTCGAATCTCCAGGCGTATCTTGATCGGCCATGTAGACCAGCGGGTACGCCATGAATTCTGTGGCTGGTGTGATGGTACGATTCGTGGCGTCATCGGCGATTGATCGCCGTGGTGTGGTGGTCACCCAACGGCGATCTTTACCAAGGATTTGGTTTCTCAGCACGCGGGCAAAGTTGGGGTCAATTCCATCCTCTTCCGTTCCAAAAAGGTCATCACCGATACCGCGGACCACCGGTTCCATGCGATCAGCCGCCATGGTCAATGCCGCTTGTGCCGCGGGGCCGGTCCAGACATCTCGCCAAGCTTGTTTCAAGCGTTCGTTCTCGACTAGAGTCTCTTTCAAGATTGTTCGTACCAATTCTCGCGATTCAGGATCATTGGCCAATTGGGAGCTTACCTCCGCTAAATCGCTGCGGATCGCACTGTTTGCGGCGACATCGGTGAGGATTCGCTGAACGCTCACAACGATCTCATCCATGTGTTGTTCAAAGGCAGGTACTGCCTCCTCGTTTACAAATCGATCCCACTCCTCTTGGACGAGATTCTTCTCGGGCAGTGGCGATCGGTCATAAACAATTCGCCAGCCGAATCTCCAAACAGATGCACGGTCCCATAGTTCTCTGCCGATCTGTTCAGCCGTTGGTTCACCGTGCTTGCGAATGATTGGCAGGATTTCTCTGCGAGCCATGGGGATCAAACGATCCTTTACGACATCATCGTTCCAGCGGCCTGCGAGTTGGTCAACTTCCGCGCGATGGCGTTCGACCGACTTGCGGAATTCGGCCTCGATCAGTGGCATCGACTGACGCAAGCTGTCCTGTACGAGGGGAGTAAAGACGCGGCTCAGTTCTTCGCCATGGGCTTTGAGGACACCTGCCAAACGCTGTTGGATTTGTTGACGTTTGGATTCCGGCAGCATCGTTGCAATGACTTCTTCCATGCTGCCGCGGCTGAAGTGGCTAACGAGTGCAAAGCCATCGGGGGATGAATCCGCGTACCACTTAACGTTGACCAAACCCTCGGTTGCTTCGTCTCGCGTTTCCACGTGCCCGATCTGTGTCCATTGACCTTGGGAGTCTTGTTGGAAAACAGGATCTCCCGCACGAAGCACGCGGGCAGCATCAACGGCTGCAAATTGAACTGGCGAACTAAAGAAATATTCGCGCAGGCTGACCGGTGGATCGGGCAGATCAGCGGATTGTCGCGATCTGTTTGCAAGCCCAACACCTACCACGATCCCTATCCAAAACAGAAGGCCTAAAAATCGATAAGAGTTTGCAATTGAAAACATCATTTCTCTTTTATCGCGTGACCATTGCTGGAAATTGGAGCCTGTTTCGCATTGCGCCCATTCGGCTTTATTCGTCCAGCATCATCTTTTCTTGGCAGTTTGGAGATTGGTCGCAGTCATTTCTCGGCCACGACCTCATTCTGATAGCTCGTCGTGTCTAGGTCTTTCGAATCAAATGGAAAAACCATTCGGGGGAGCCGTGCCGCAACTGATCGACAATGACTGCGATGATGATAATTACTCCGATGATGATGTAAGTATATGTATTTGGGATCGACAGCAGCGTACATCCATTGCGAATCACGATGATGATGAGAGCACCGAAAATCGTGCCAATGATTGACCCGCGGCCACCACTTAGGCTGCCGCCGCCAAGCACAACTGCAGCGATGATCTCGAGCTCTTTGCCCGTCCCGTCGCTTGGGTTCGCGACTTTGACTTCGGCAAAATAGAGCAAACCCCCGATTGCAAAAAAGAGACCTGCAAGGGTGTAAACCGTCACGATTGTGAACGGAACATTGATGCCGCAAAGTCGTGCGGTTGATTCACTCGAGCCTATCGCGAACACGTTACGCCCAAATACGGTGTACCTCATCAAAAGCCCGACAAGGATGGCGAGGAAGCAGGCGATCAAAACGCTGGTTGGAATCATCAGGCCATCGATTAGGTAATCACCCTTTTTTCCAGTCACGTTTAGTTGCTTCAGCCACTCAGGGATAT
>JAYZAR010000072.1:0-8368 GCA_036339635.1 Planctomycetota bacterium
CAGCAAACCGCCAATTCTTCACTGCAAAAACGATGTGAACAATTGTTCCGACGGCTCGAGGGTTTTGACGGTGAGCTTGATGACGCGTCCGAACTTATCCTGCCGTCTCCGTCGCAAATCCGCTCGCTGACTGATGCGATCGACCATGCGAAACGCGAACAAGAAAACGTTCGGAAACAATCGTTAAACTCAAAGCAAAGGCAAGAGGAACTCGCTCGACAGATCTCGCAGCAGCAATCTGAACTACCGCTACCAACGCTTGCGGAATTAACGACGGCTCGAAAACATCGCGATGCCATCGTTGACGAAATGCGTCACTTGGCATCCGCGTCCACGGACACGGACACCGCTCGAAGGCAGATCGTCGAGCAAGTTGACGATCTCTGTCAAAAAATCGAAGCTGCCGATCAGCTGAACGACACAATGCGGACCCATTATCAACAAGTCCACCAACGCGAACAATCTGCTAGCCAACTTGCCCAACTCACCGAGCAGTGCAAAAAACTGGAAGGCGAACTCTCGGCTGCTTCCCAGAATGTGGTAAAGAATCAACAGCAGTGGAAAGCTGTTTGGAGGGCATGTGGTATTACTGCGGGCGAACCAGAACGAATGCAAAATTGGGCGACGGACCATGCATTGTTCTGCGAGTCGCTAACCCAATGGCGTGAGGGTGAGCGACGAATGGAGCAACTTCAAAACCGCATCGAAGTTGCGATTAAACGTCTCAGCAAAGCACTTACGCATACCCTGCCTGCCAGCATCCACTCAGGCAAGACCGCTGAAATCGACGCTTACCAAGGCAGTCTGTTCGCTGAACCAACTGAAGAAACCACAAGTCCGTTCCCCAACGATGACCTGATTTCGCTTTACGACTCCGCCCTGGCGGCACGCAGCAAAGCCGCACAACAACACCAACATTTTGAAGCGTTGCGTCGTCGGCGAGAAGAACTCGCCGAGGAATCACCAAAAGCAGAAATCAGACTGGAAACAGCCCAGCAAAAAATCGATCAATGGCGAGAAGAATGGCAGCGTGTCACAGAGTCGTTCACAGGGGACGAACGTGTTGGCACCGACGAAGTGTCATTAATGCTTGACCAAATCACCGATCTGCACAACAAAAAGCGTGAACGGGACATCCTGGTTCGACGCATCCAATCGATCGGAGAGGATGACGCGAGCTTTCAAGCCCGAGTTGACCGATTAGTTGCCACCACCCAATTCGAAACCGACGCCGAACGGCCAGCAGCGGAGATTGCTCAAGATCTTTATCAACGCCTACAGATGGAGCTTAGCGCGGACAACACGCGGACCACACTTCGAGATCAAATCGAGCAGGCCGAACAACGAATGTCAGAAGCCCAGATGCAGCAGAACGCTTGTGAGGCGGTACTCGCAGAACTGTGCAAAGAAGCCGGATGTGAGACCGCCGATGAATTGCCAGAGATTGAACGAAATTCCGCTCAACGCAGGGAATTCGAGTCCGAGTTGCGCGGCCTCGAGAGCCAGCTCGTCATTCTGGCAGAAGACACACCGCTCGCTGAATTCATCGAAGAAGCAGGGAATCAGCAACCCGGGATCCTTGAAAGCCAGATCGCGGACGAGGAAACGCGACTAAAACAACAGCGTGAACGACACGCTGATCTCCAGCAACAAGTCGGTGCCATTCAACACGAACTAGAAAAAATTGACGGTGGTGCCGAGGCCTCTGAGTTGGTCCAATCAATTCAATTCATCGCCGGCGAATTGAATCGCGACTGCGAAGATTATGCGCGAACAAAGATTGCGTCGATGGTCCTTCGTCGTGCGATCGATCATTATCGCAAAGCCCACCAAAGCCCGATCTTGAAATTTGCCAACAAGTACTTTCAACAACTCACGTGCAATACTTACAGCGAGCTTCGCCCTGACTATGATCCAAAAGGTCGCGCAACGCTATTCGGAATCAAGTCGGATGGTGATACAGTTCCCTCACTGGCCATGAGTGACGGAACAGCCGACACGCTCTACCTCGCACTCCGCCTCGCAAGCTTGGAATATCAAATTGGCTTATCCAAACCGATACCGCTGGTGATCGACGACTGCTTGATTCAACTGGATGACCAGCGCGCCTCGGCTGCCTTGCATGCGTTCTCGGATCTATCAACAACTACGCAAGTGATCCTCTTCACCCACCACCAACACGTCATCGAACTGGCAAAACAAACGCTGAACCAAGGCGACTATCATCTCCACACACTCGCTTGACCCATCAAACTGAGATCAATCGAAGTATTTCGATGACAACCGCTCAGGCAGCGCAGACAACAGCCACAACCACCATCCGCGGCTCGCCGTTTTCCAGAACCTGAAAGCAATTCATCACACGAAACCCCAGTACGGTTCACGCAGGATTGCTAATAGAGTGCCGTGAAGGGATGCAAATTGATCGGTGCGGGCGTCCCACGCACTTTCACAACAGCCATGAACTGACGCAGGGGCGTATCGAAAACGCATCGCCGCAGCAATTGCACTGGGTCCACCCGGCATCAAATCGTCCTGCTATCATAAGAGCCCAAATTTATCCCCTCCTTGATCCAAGCACTACCATGAAAAACATTCTCGCCTTCCTTGTGCTTTGCTCTGTGCTGGCTAATTCCGTCGCCGCTCAGCAAATCAGCGACTTCGACAACATTAAACTATACACCTTCACCAACAGCAGCGGTGCAAAACTGAAGGTGACCAATTACGGGGCAATCGTCACCTCCATCATGGTGCCTGATCGCAACGGCAAAATGGGTGACATCGCTCTTGGCTATGACCGGGTCGAAGACTATATCAACGCCGTGGACAAACCATATTTTGGTGCCATCGTCGGTCGTTACGGCAACCGGATTGCGAACGGCGAATTCACGATTGATGGTGAGACCTACAGCTTGGCGAAGAACAACGCTCCCAACCACTTGCACGGCGGAGTTATCGGATTCGACAAAGTTGTCTGGGATGCGAAGTTGGTCGGTGGCGAAGGTTGGTCCGGCTTGGAACTAAGCTACCTCGCCAAGGACAAAGAAGAAGGCTACCCGGGCAATCTCAGTGTCAAGGTCACCTACAAATGGACCGACAAAACCGAACTGATCGTTGAATACGACGCGACAACCGACAAAGCAACGCCTGTGAATCTGACGCAGCACACCTACTTCAATCTGAAAGGAGAGGGGAATGGCACGATTTTAGATCATGAACTCATGATCAATGCAAAGAAGTACACACCGGTCACTTCCACCTTGATCCCGACCGGCGAGTTGGCCGCCGTCGCGGGGACCCCCTTTGACTTCACCACAGCGAAACCAATCGGTCGTGACATTTCACAAGACAACGAACAACTCGAATTCGGATTGGGATACGACCACAACTTCGTGATCGACCATGACGGTGACGGCATGGCAGTCGCCGCTCGTGTGCACGAGCCTGAGTCTGGTCGGACCATGGTGATCCGCACCACCGAACCGGGAATCCAATTTTATTGCGGCAACTTCCTGGATGGTCGCCTAACCGGCAAATCCGGTAAACCATACGTGAATCGCGGCGGTTTCTGCCTCGAAACACAGCACTACCCAGACAGTCCCAATCAGAAAAACTTCCCCACCACCATCCTGAAACCGGGCGAAACCTACTCGACAACCACCGTGTTTCAGTTTGGGAACTAGGTTGGATTCAACGCAAACAGACGCTTCCCAGCAAATGAGGAACGTAACCTGAACTTCCCCGGGACCAACTATCCCGGGACCAATCGGGTTCACCAAGTCGTTTCATCGACTTGGTGAAGCAATGTGTTCTACGTTCAATCGATTAAGCCAAAACCTCAGTGATCACCTTTCCGTGCACATCAGTGAGGCGGCGCTGAATCCCATTGTGATAGAACGTTAGCTCGCGATGGTGAAGTCCCAATAGGTGCAAGATCGTTGCATGAAAATCGTGTGTCGTAATCACGTTCTCTTGGGCCTGGAATCCGAAGGGGTCGGTGGCACCGTAGCTGAATCCCTTCTTCACCCCACCGCCGGCCATCCAACAGGTAAATCCTAAGGGGTTGTGGTCGCGACCAAATGTACCGGCTTGCAACATTGGCATGCGGCCAAATTCAGTGGCAAAGATCAGCAGCGTTGATTCCAGCATGCCACGCTGCTTTAGGTCGGTCAGCAATCCGGCGACCGGCTGATCCAATATGTCGCCATGAATCTCGTATTGCGACTTCAAGCGACTGTGGCCGTCCCAGTTCAGGTTTCCCCCCGACGCATACGCGCCATTGAACAACTGTACAAACCGGACACCACTTTCGACCAATCGGCGTGCCAAAATACAATTATTCGCGAATGCAGCCTTGGTCGCGTTCCCACTGTCGGCGCCATACAACTTCCTCACATGCTCAGACTCGCCTTGAACGTTGACAACCTCTGGTACATGCAACTGCATCCGCGCGGCAAGTTCATAGCTGGCCAATCGTGCTGCCAGCTGCGCATCACCTGGATAGCGACGTTGGTTCGATTCCTCCAACACCTTCAATGCAGAACGCGCCGAAGCATCGGTCTGGGCGGATATCCCATCGGGCCTTTGCAAGAAACGGATCGGTTTGGAAGCATTCATGGGCGTGCCTTGAAAGGCAGCTGGCAAGAATCCGGACGCCCAGTTGTTGGGCCCTGATTGTGGCATGCCGCGCGGATCTTCAATCGCCACGAAGGCTGGCAAATTTTGATTCTCACTCCCCAAAGCGAAGTTCACCCATGCACCCATACTGGGAAATCCATCAAACGCGAAACCAGTATTCATCACGTTCTCAGCCGGACCGTGCGTGTTGGACTTATTCGTAAGCGAATGGAAGTAGCAAATTTCATCGGATAGGTCGCCAATTCTGGGGACCAAATCTGACACCATTTTTGCACACTCACCACGCGGCCGGTACGGCCAAAAAGATTTCGTCAGGTTGCCATTCGGGCCCTGGAAAGAAACAAGTTTTTCGTTGCCCGGCAAAGGCTTTCCATCCAGACGTTCTAGTTCTGGCTTGTAATCGAATGTATCCACATGACTAAGCGCTCCCGAACAAAAGACAACGATAACGTTCTTTGCTTTGGCTTCAAAATGTGGAGGGCGGACCGCTGTTGGATTCTGTGGATCGACCACCGATACAGACGGCGGGTTCGCTGCCTGAAGATCCGTATCGACGAGCGTTGAAAGTGCAATGCCCGCCAACGCCGAGGACGAACCCGTAAGAAAACTTCGGCGAGTAGATGATTTCAGACGAGCATTGAATCGATTCATTGGATGTACAAAAACTCGCTGGTATTGAATAACACACGACACAACTGTTGCAGACCTTCGCCTTCAACAAATTTCACCATCTGGCTCCGCTCCTGATCATGCGGCAGTCGTGATAACGCCAAGCGAAACACAAGATCAACCTGACTGACAACCGAATCGGGACATTGTGATTGAACTCTCTCGGCTAAAACCTCGGCCTGCTGCATTACCATCGGACTATTGAACAAGCCGAGCGATTGCGTTGGGGTGATCGAATAGGTTCGCTTCGGCTTCATTTGACCGGCATCCGGACAATCGAATGCACCAAAGACATCGACCGATTGCATCCGGATCTTGTGCGAGTAGATCATCCTTCGTAATCCTTCCCCTTCAAAGGTCTCGATCGGCGTGTACCCACTCAAACCACCACGTTGCTGAAACAGATTGAATCCTGGGCCACCCATTTTCAAGTTCAAATTACCACTGACGAGCAGAATGGAATCTCGAATCGCTTCGGCTTCTAAACGCCGTGGTGGAAAACGCCAAAGCAAGCGTGACTCGGCATCCATTTTCAGTGCAGCAGCACGTGGATGACTTGCTTGCCGAAATGCATGAGACGAGAGAATCAGGCGATGCAGATGCTTGAGTGACCAACCTTTCGCAATCAGCTCCGATGCCAAGAAATCGAGTAATTCCGGATGCGTTGGTTTCGATCCCATCACACCAAAATCAGATGGCGTGTCGACTAAGCCGGTACCAAAATGATGCTGCCAAACACGGTTTACGATCACGCGTGCGGTCAACGGATGATCAGGGCTAATAAGATGTTTCGCCAGGGCGACTCGACGATCCACGTCGGGCGCATCAGGCGGCAACTCCAACTCGCCCAGAACGGCAGGAATGGTGGGTGAAACCAGTTCGCGGCGCTGCATCGGGTCACCACGATGAAGTCTCCAGGAGGGACCTGGGGATGGCGAGAATCTGGCGGAAAAGACTTGCGGCCCCGCCGAGAGCCTCGCCAACTCCGCTCGTGCCACGCGCAACTGCGAGAGTTGAGCAACCAGCTTTTCAATTTTTTCGGGAGACAAATCCGCAATCGAAATCTGCGTTGCCTTTCGCAAGTCATCTTCACGAAGCATTCGCCGCGATGTATCAGCGACGCTAACCCAATCAGAACCATCGGCCGGCAGAACCAGGATTTTATACTGAACCGGCACCCCGCTACCCCGATCCCAACGGATCCGATCAATCATCGCCGGCTTCGCAAGATCGACCTGAATCCAAGCGGGCCCACCACCTGCCGCGACCCAGGGAAACGCTTGCCTTCGATCCCGATCCCCATCAACAAGGTTATCAAAGTGCCGCGTTTGATTCGCCAACGCGAAACTGGATGCCGAAGGCTGTGCGCCCATAGATGCCAACGCAACGTTGAATGACGCCGCCGCCCCGTCCGCTGCAATCTCGGCGGTATCCGACGAGTAGATTTCAAACTCGTACAGCGAAGCAGCCCCATGATTCGCGGTGGCATCGATTTCCATTCGGACTGACTTCGCAAATACCGGCTCGAACCGTTCGGTGTGCAAGTCCTCGACAGCCGGCTGCAAGCCCAGCTCGATTTTTGTGGCCGCTAATTCCTCGACCAAGCGATTGACGTTCGCTTGCGCCGCAGGCACGCGGGCCGCCCACTGATCATTCTGCTCTCCCCGCCAACGCCGATTACCATAAGTCAATCCGGCAAAGATAGCTTGCATCGAGTAATAATCGACTTGCTTAATCGGATCAAATTTGTGGTTATGACAACGAGCGCATCCAACGGTCAGCCCCATCACACTTTGACTGACGGTACGAATCACTTCGTCTAATTCATCCTGTCTGGCTTGCCGCATCGCTTCTTCATCACGTCCAATTTGCCCCGGTAAGTTAGCTGGGCCAGCGACAAGAAAACCGATCGCTGCATCCTGCCCAACCGTATCGCCAGCGATCTGCTCAAACAGAAACTGATCGTAGGGCTTATCTTCGTTTAGCGCATCAATCACCCAATCACGGTAGGGCCAAGCACGGGACCGCTCGAGATTGGTTTCAAAACCAACCGTCTCTGCCCATCGAATGACATCCAACCAATGCTGGGCCCAACGCTCACCATACCGCTGGGAGTCGAGCAGACGTTCAATGGCACGATCATACGCCGCTGAGACACCATTCGGATCGTTCAAGAATTCGTCTAATTTTTCAATCGTCGGTGGCAGCCCTGTCAACACGAACGATAGGCGGCGAAGCAGCGATGCAGGATCAGCATCCGTCGAGTACGCCAAGCCGACGGACGTCAGCTTTGCTTCCAGCAGCGAGTCAATCGAATCAGACTTCCTTGCTTCGGCCAACGGCTGCAACGACCAATGCAATGCTTGCAACTGCTCTGCGGAATCATCCGTTTGTTCCGGCCAGATCGCCCCAGAATCGATCCAGCGACGAAGCAGGGAAATCTCATTCGCATTCAATGAGTCCCCACTGGGAGGCATCCTCAAGTCTGCGTGCTCGCCGGAGACCACTTGGATCAGCAAACTATCAGCAGCGTTTCCAGGAATGATTGTCGGCTCACCGTAATCTCCCCCCTTCAATATCGCAGCGCGGCGATCAACGCGTAAACCAGATTGTTGTTTTTCAGGCCCATGACACGAAAAACATTTCTGTTCGAAGATCGGGAGAATCTCACGAGTGAAGTCCGTCACTTCCACTTCTGCCCCTTCAGTAGAAACCAGACAGGTCAGCCCGAGCAGGGCTGCTGCCCCGTCATGCACTAATGGCAACCAACCCCCATGCAACGATGGCAACCAAAACCGGGATGCCCGAATCGAGGCCAAAACCAGCGTTATGAGGTTCGCAATTGGGTTACAATCTGTCCTCACTTTCATCGCGATCCAAGCTCCCCTCCCGACTTGCGAGGTTTCCCGTGTTCAATTCCGACGACGATCCGCAGCAATGTACGAAACAAGTCTCCCGCCGTCAGTTTAACAAGACTGCCACGACCCTTGGCGCACTCGCCGGTTTTCATTTTTTTCCGGCGCTCGCTCAGAAACGGGTCGAAAAACCAACGCTAGCCGGG
>JAYZAR010000073.1:0-2455 GCA_036339635.1 Planctomycetota bacterium
CCATTTCTGACCCCCATGAATGAACCGATCGCTGAGACCGAAGAAGCTAAAAAATTTATCGTCGGCGCCGTCGCTCTAAACCGGTGGGGCGAACTCCAAGAAATCCAAGGTTCAGCCATCTACCTCGCGAGTGATGCTGCAAGCTACACAACCGGCAGTATGCTTGTCGTCGATGGAGGCTGGACAGCAAGATGAAACAATGGCGATCGCCCCTGACTGCCTTCGAATTTGCCAAACACTGAATTCAATCAACGGCATCGTGTATCAACCGCCGCCTGTCTGATATTTCACGTGCCGCTATGGAGTGAAAGGACTGCGATTGAATTTCTGGAACGGCAACCGAACACCAGCAACGATGTAAGAATCGGCACGTATTTCCTGGGGCGGTGCGAATCCGTTTTGTCCAGCCACAGTGACGACATCGTCTTGATCGACGCCGTCACCACTGACACCGAAACCACCGACCAAGGCCTTCGGATCGTCGTTCAGGTACAGCGGGGTGCTGCCCGGGAAGAAAACGATCCCATTTTGATTGGCCAGGGGCTCCAAGGCACCATCTCCATGGATCACCACATTGGCGTCACCAGGGTCACGGAAATTACGACTCGGGTTAAAGGCATCAAAAGCTAGGACGCTGAAAGTATTCGCGGCGGAACCGTAAACCTCGGCACTTAATGGCTCGTCGTCTACCAAATTCTCCGCCGTCAAAGGATTGATCCCCGGCATTCTTAGGATGCTCTGGGGCGCGACGTCCAAACACAAAACCGGTTTTTGGTCACAGAGATCTAAATTCGGATCATTGAGTAAGCCTTCCGCCGTCGCAGGATTGAGTTCAATTCCACTTGGATAACGTGGCTCAACGATAAACCGGAAAGTTCGATTCGTCAGCGCAGTTACCAATGGAAGCGTATCGCCACTCAGATCACTGCGTGACGTCGCTACGGGCCCAAAGACTCCGTCGTCGTTGAAATCCAATCGGTCCGGATCTTGCAAATCAACAGGGTCGGCGTAATAGGCCGTGTTTCGAGCCTTCGCAATTGCAACATCGATAGAGAAAATTGTTGCATCCGGCATCCGATAAGCACCGAGCAGTTCGCCATCGGTGTCGGCAACCGCAAGTACCATGCTCGTGCGAGCTCCGGGTTTAAAGCCGTTATCAATATCCAATCGAATCGCGGCCCGCGTTCGCTGTGCCTCAATCACCCCATTCGCAACGATTTGATCGACAGCTTCAGCCGTCAAACCGCCCATCGCAGAATCCTTTGGGGCCACCAGCCATCCCTCAGGAACCGGTTGGCCATCTTGCAAGAAATCCCCGGCTGCATTGATGGGCTGAAGTTCGCCTGAGATAAACCCAAGACCGCCAAACTTCTGATCACCCACATGCAGCAAGCGATCAATTCCTGGCTGTCTAAAAGAGCGATCCGGATTCGGTCCAAAAATCTCCAGCGTGATCCCCACTAAATCGATCCGACCTGTGGGCAATACAAACCGTGGTGCAGGGGGTAGGTTGTCATTAAATCGGGACAGATCACGCACGAACGCGGACTGTGCTGGATTGAACAAACTGCCTGTTCCGGCCGCTGCCACAACCGCCGCAAACTCGGCTTCAAGCACCTTTTCTGCGTTAGTCCTCTCCTTTTCACTTTGAACACCTAAGCCTGCAGCGGCACGTTCTGACTGATGCTCAAACCCCTGCTCGTGGGAAGCGTACCCATCTTCACCGGGGAAAAAGACGCCAATCCCTCCGACTAAGTTGATTTGTTGGCTTGTCGGGAGGCCAGGAATTGAATTTCCGGCCGAATCAGTCACCAACTTGAACAACGGTATGCCGCCGGGAATTGTCGCGACACCGCGTGTCATCGAATCATAAAATTGATCCGTCTGAATCCCGTAAGACTCTGGCCAAGTTTGAGAAAATTTTTCTGCGTTCGCTGTGATGTGCGCTGGATCTGAATTGAATCGCGTCCGCAGATAAAAATCGTCGGTATTCCCTTTGATTTGATCCGGCCCTGCATGTCGCTGACTGTCTCGACTCTGGTGCTCGATCGCAAACAAGTCAACCTGAGGGGTAAAGTTCACCTCAGGAGGAAATTTGCCACCGACACCAATGGGAGCGACAAGGCCAGGCCCCACAAATTCTTGCGTGGTCGCCACAGGGGAAGATTCGACGACTCGCTGCGTAATCGTGGTCTGACTGAGCGAACGAATCGTGCGACTGGTGAGCGGGGCAGCATTGTTACTAAAGAAAGCAGCGGTCCGCGCTTTCGCCACGGCGCCGTCAATCGCGAACGCTAACGCTTTTTCGTTACCGACCCCCGTCAGATCCGAGCTAACACCAGCCTCCACTCGAACGCCCAGAATCGTACCATTGCGATCGACCACTGCGATGATGGCGTCATCGCTCGTTGTCGCTGCCGAAGCTCGATCGAGCAACGCCTGCACATCCGAAGCA
>JAYZAR010000074.1:0-4986 GCA_036339635.1 Planctomycetota bacterium
GGAAATAGGTAAAACGCCCCGCCCGGTTTGACGACTTCGTAAACGTCGCACAAACCGTCGTACACCAAGTCCCGTTTTCGCTGATACTCTGCTAGGTGACCTGACAGGGAGACCTCCAACGCCCGCAACGCACCCCACTGAGCCGGTTGCGGCGCGCAGACGAATGAGTACTGCTGCAACTTCAACATCGCGTTCATCAGCTCACTTGGGCCGTGAACAAACCCGACTCGCCAACCGGTCATTGCATGGCTTTTACTAAATCCATCAATCACAATGGTTTGATCGTTGAATTGGGCTGGTGAAACAAACGGATCATCGTAAAAGAAGTGACGGTAAATTTCGTCGGAAACCAACGCGATGCCCCGGTCAGCTGCCAATTGGGCGATAGCTTTCATCTCATCGACAGTCGCGGTAACCCCGGTCGGGTTGGCCGGACTGTTAACAAGAATCACCTTGGTTTTCTCTGTGATCGCCGCCTCAATCTTCGCGACATTCAAACGAAAATCAGGATAGGTGTCGACCGGAACAGGAACGCCACCACACATCTGAACCAGCGCCGGATACATGACAAAGAAGGGATCTAAAAAGATCACTTCGTCACCCGGATTCACCATCGCCAACATCGAAAGTAGCAGCCCACCACTCGTACCACTACTGATGAACACGTCACGATCCGTGTGAGTGGGGTAGTCTGCCAACACCTCACTTTTCATCGCCTCTCGAAGCGGTCCGATCCCTTGAGTTGGTGAATAAGCATTCTTGCCAGTTTTAATCGCTTCAATTGCGGACTGCTTGACTTCATCGGGTACGTCAAAATCAGGCTGGCCAATCGACAGGTTGATCGGATCCTTCAGCTTGGCAGCCAGATCAAACACACGTCGAATACCACTGCTGTCGAACGAATTGGCCCGCTGAGAAATCCAGGGATGCATGAGGTGAACAATAGTCGAGTGAAATGAATATCAGGGAAAATAACGCGACCCACATGGTATCAGGTCGAGCAAAACGGCGATCACTATTTTCCATCATGCAAATCGCCAGAAAAGTCACAGATCCGAAAAAATCACCTAGCCGAAATTACCGGCTCAAAACGAGCCCAACGCAATCGCAGGGGTTTAAAAAAAACGATGGCGGACTGGCGAATCAAAAAAACTGCGGGACGCAAATGAGCCGAATTCCACTGCCCGGACGTGGCCATTCGCCAACGGCGTCATAGGCTCGACCAGCGCAATCCGTCATTTTGCAAACGCGGCATTGTTTGAAATGACTTGGTTTGCGGTACCATAAGCGGAGTGCCAAGGTCTGCGAGGTTTGCTTTTGTCCGAAACACGATTCATCGAGCCAGTCGTGCGGTTTTGTGGGGTGATCACGCGCCACCCCGAGGCTCGTGCCTGGGCAATTGCAACCCTCGCGGAAAAGTGGGGAAAAGCGGTCATCGAGTCACCGCCGATCGCCTTCGAGGCAGGTGGATACTACACGTCGAGCATGGGAGCGGAACTCCAGAAGCAGTTAGTCGCCTTTGAAGGGTTTCAAGATCCAGGGACGTTGGCAGACTGGAAACACCAAACCAATCAATGGGAACTCGACTATGCGAACGATTCCGAACACACCGAACAACGGCCATTGAACCTCGATCCAGGCTATCTAACACAGGCTAAGCTCGTCCTGGCGACGACCAAGGACCGAGACCACCGCCTCTACCTTAGGGATGGCATGTTTGCCGAGGTTACGCTGACCTATGTCGGCAAAAGCTGGAACCATCACCGTTGGTCCTATCCGAGCTACCGGACAGCAGAAGTGGCTCAGTTCGCTTCTGACTGTCGAAAACATTTGCGAAAACACTTGCAGGCCACTCGGGCTTTTAGGCACCCCGAAAGTTGATTCCCCGAGGATCCCCTCCGACCCCGAGTAGGGAGAAGCACCCTATTTGCCCCTAACAGCGGCGGCCCAGTCGGATTACACTACGGGGCCCAATACCCTCCTTGCTCCCCGCCCTGTCATGAGAAATCGCCTCTTTGTTCCCTTGCTGGTCATGCTGCTCGGCAGCGTCTCGAGTGCCGGTGAATATAACCGGGTCGTCAGCATTGGCGACCAGGCTCCTGCCTGGAAAGAATTAACCGGAGTCGATGGAAGTAAGTCCTCGCTGGCTGACCTGAAATCGAAATCGGTGCTGGTCGTCGTCTTTACCTGCAACACCTGCCCCTATAGCGTTGACGCCGAGGACAGGATGATCGCATTGCAAAAGGCTTACCAAGATCGCAACGTTTCCCTTGTCGCCATCAATGTCAATAAAGTCGAGGCCGATCTGCTGCCGGCAATGAAACGACGAGCGGAGGAAAAAAAGTTTCCGTTTTCCTATCTACACGATCCCACCCAACAAATTGCAAAACAGTACGGCGCCGTTTATACGCCGGAGTTTTATGTGCTGAACCAGCAGCGTCGCATCGTTTACATGGGATCACTCGACGACAGCCCGGACGGTCGGAACGTTGCCATGAGATACGTTGAGCTAGCCATCGAAGCGACCTTAGCTGGCCAAAAACCGCAAATCTCAGAGACGATTCCGATCGGGTGCCGCGTGAGATACGAGCGTGACCGAAGATCGCGCAAGAGCAAATAATGAAAGAAAAGATTTCAACGCGATCTACTCGTCGTTGAATTCCCCATCGAAGATTTCGCCACCAACCAGTGTCTCCAAAATCACCGGACACCCTTCTTCGAGCATATCGAGTACCTGATCGAAGCCATCCTCCTCGCCGTAGTACGGGTCGGGGACATCCGAGGGCCAGTTATCGTCTAAGTAATCACTAAACATCCGAATGTGATTTCGCAGACCACCAGCGAGTTCAACCAGAATCGAATGGTTTTCCGAATCCATCGCCAGGACCAAGTCAAATTTCTCGGGCTCAAGATCAGACGCGGTGACTTTGCGAGCGATGCTGTTCAATTCGTAACCTCGAGCCTCTGCGGCCTCGCTCATTCGCTGATCAGGGGACTCGCCCACATGGTACCCGTGGGTGCCCGCCGAATCGACGTCGACGTCGACCCCAAATTCTTCAGCAAAACGCTGCATCACGGACTCCCCTGCCGGCGAACGACAGATGTTACCCATGCAAACAAATAAAACTTTTTTCATCACGGCCCTCAGATGTTTTCATTGATGGCAGCATACCAAAGATCGTTCCCTGACAAGAGGATTACTCGCCAGCAAAGACGATGACTCCGTTACGATTCGGTAACGATCCATCGCATTGAATGATACGTTCAACATCACACTCACCATGACGGCGGCGAGTTTGAGAACCGCCAGAACCTCTCAAACCATCTCCGACTGGCCCCGCCTCACCCTGGCCCACAGCAAAAATAAAGCCTTTGCTACGGCTGCCTAGAACCGAAACGGCAAAAACGAGCCTCCGCAGAGCCCTCTTTTCGAAAACCGCAAACATGTGGATCGTGAGTGACCTGGTCAAAAAACCATGATTTTACGGCGTTTTCTGAGCCATCAGATCACCACCCCAACCACCATACCGGCAATTCTACTTGCCTTAAATTGCAACAAGGGCTATCTTTCTTCCTTCGGAGTGGATATTTTCGCACACCGATGCCTAGCATTCCCGCGTTTGCCCGAGGCTTCTCATCTTTTGACTAATGGAGTTCAACTGATGTCAGTACGGTTCACACAATGCTGTCCTACATGCGGTCGACGCATTCAAATCCAAACCACACTGCTAGGCCGCACCGTTGCTTGCCAGCACTGCCAAGCAGAATTTGTCTCTCAACTTGAGTCGGAGCAAGAATTACCACCGGTGAATGCTCAGGCATCACAAACCGAGTCCGATCCACTGATGGCTCGCGTTGACGCTCTACTGGCTCAAAGCAGCCAAGACGCGGCGGCCCGCCCTTGAAGACGCATGGGAGTGAAACGGGGTCGCCAGATGCCCGCTCCCTCCGAACAGGAATCAGTTTGCCGAATTTGGCCGTCGCAGTAAGTCAGTTCCCGGGCAAGATCCTCAGCCAAGCAGATCTTCGGGGATTCCTCGCACCGCTGTGTCTCCCCAGCGGGTCGCCAACATCACGCTGTTGATCCCTGATCCGATCCCGAGCAGGGCGACCTGCTGGCCAGGCTCCAACTCACCACGTGCGGCGGCTGCGGCGAGTGTTAGTGGCAGGGCGACCGAACCGGTGTTTCCCAAGTGTGGAAAAGTCACCGAATCAGTTTCCGTGGAAAGCTGCATGGATTGCAGCATCGCCGCTCGATGGCGAGTACCGACTTGATGACAAACCGTTCGATCGATCTGACCTCGCTGCCATGTGGTCTCGTCCAACAATTGCTCAAGCGCCATCACGCCAGTGGCGATCCCCTCGGCCATGAGTGTTTCTGAATCGGTCTCCATCAGCGGTTGCATGTTGGCACCAGCGGTATCGTCATCACTGACACACAAATCATGAAATTTTGTCCTTGCGCAGGCGATGGCGGCTTCCAGCGATGTGCCCCCAGAGGCCAAATTTCGGTGTGTCAACAACCAAGCACAACTTCCCGATCCGATCGTTAGGGAAGCAAATGCCGATTTCACCGTTTTGCGAGTCAAACGAGTGTCGGCGTTGAGCGCCTCGATGGTTTGCTCCATCAGCGGCCGACTATTCTCGGTGCCGACCACGATCCCCGCTTCGATCGCGCCCGACTCAATCATGCTGGCGATCTGGACCGCACCGTTGATCAGACCCAAGCAGGCGTTCGAAACGTCGTAGACCCAACATTGGGACGGCAATGACAAGCCATCGTGCACTTTCGATGCAGTTGCCGGCTCCAAAAAGTCCCGACAGACGCTGGCATGAATTAAACAGCCAATCTTGCCACGATCGATCCCCGCCACCTCGATCGCCCGATTGCCACTTTCGATGCTCGGTCCACTCGGTGCCGCTCCGACCGGCCAGACTCGACGTGCGCCGATTCCGCTCATCAATTCCAGCCGCCCCTCCGGTAGC
>JAYZAR010000075.1:0-13397 GCA_036339635.1 Planctomycetota bacterium
CACCTCATCAAAATACAGGCAGATCGCGCAACTGCCTGAAACTGTGGAACCTCATCATCACTGCCTCAACTGCGAAGGCACACGCATGCTCGAGCCACGGCCACATTTCTTCAAAATCGAAAATGCCAGTCAACGCACACAGCACTCTGCCAAACCGTAGAATAAGGGTGTATTTGATACCGCTTAGCAACTGCTTCATCGAATTCCGTTGCTCCTCGGTCGGTCATCGAAGTTCATGCAAAACAGTCCCACCGGTTGTCTTCCTTATCCTCCCTCTTTAATCCCACCAAAATGAAACCATTTCTGTACTTGGCCGCATTCTTACTAACCACGAGTGTCCAAGCTGCAGATCGACCCAACATCGTATGGATCATTCCAGACGACATGTCAGCCAACTTTTCCTGCTACGGCGAAACAGCGATCGAAACTCCGAACGTCGATCGCTTGGCGGCTCGCGGCGTCAAATTCACCAATGCGTTTGTAACAGCACCGGTTTGCTCCACCTGCCGTTCAGCTCTGATCACTGGGATGTACCAGACCAGCATCGGTGCCCATCACCACCGCAGTGGCCGCGGAAAAAAAAAGATCACTCTGCCCGCGAACGTTCGATTCGTTCCAAAACTCTTTCAGCAAGCCGGTTATTACACATCCATTACTGGTTGGCCGGTGCGAGAAGGACGCCTCGGTAAGACAGACTACAACTTCGAGTGGGACGAATCTGCGTACGACGGCAACGATTGGTCGCAACGCAAAGAAGGTCAACCGTTTTTCGCGCAGATCCAAACTCCCGGTGGCAAACTACGTGGAAAGAATGAACAAGGCTGGCAAAAAACCGCGAACGCCGCAAGACAAAAGTTTGGCCGTGCCACTCCAATCAGCGACGTCACTTTACCACCTTATTATCCGAAACATCCCGACATCCTCCGTGACTGGGCAGCCTATCTCGATTCAGTCCGTATAACAGATGCCATGGTTGGTGAGGTTGTTGCGAGGTTGGAAGCGGAAGGAGTGCTGGACAACACCATCGTTTTGTTCATGACCGACCATGGGATCAGTCATGCCCGCGGCAAACAATTCATGTACGACGAAGGCTTGCATGTGCCGCTTGTAATCAGCGGTCCCGGAATCAAACCGGGAACGATCCGAGACGATGTCGTCGAACACATCGACTTGGCTGCCCTTTCCCTCGCTGCTGCCGGGATCAAAATCCCCAACTCGATGCAGGCCAAGGACATACTCTCACTGGAATACAAGCCACGACAGGCAGTGTTTGCAGCCCGCGATCGCTGTGATGAAACGGTCGATCATATGCGATCCGTCCGGACCAAAAATTTCAAATACATTCGCAACTTTTTACCAAACCGACCCTACCTGCAACCGTGCCGCTACAAAGACGCCAAGAGCATCCTGATTGCTCTCCGAGAATGGAATGACCAAGGCAAGTTAAATGCACCCCAAAAGTTGATTTTTCGGAAGACCCGACCGACTGAAGAGCTATACGATCTTGAAAACGATCCGCATGAAATCAACAACCTCGCCAACGTTCCAAATTACGCGGATGAGCTACAAACGATGCGTCAACGGTTGAATACCTGGATGGACGAAACCGATGACAAAGGGCGTGAACCTGAGTCAGCTGAAATGTATGAGAGTGACATGGCTGTTTACCGAACGTCACTTAAACGCAAAGGCGAAATCGAGCAACTGAACGTTCTGGAAACCAATGTCGACCTGATGAAAAAATGGGCTGCCGAAGGGAGGTAGTGAACACCGAAAGCCTGCGCGAGAATCTCGTTTTCACCGCCGTCCGTTCACCCTGTTGCTCGGAAATCCCAACACTTGTTCGTCCGTGCCACGCTCCTCGCTTGGCAACATCCATTTGCGAACGCCAGACTCATCGTGATTGCACACCCAAGCAGCCAACAAGGGACACTCCGCCCAAACTGCTGAGACGAAGATTACAATGTGATGGGCGATTGAAAAAACAAACGCCAGACAATTACCAGCGCCAGGTGACATGACCAGCAACGACCGAAAATTGGACATGTGTTCCGTCGCCAGGGTAAATCGTCATTCCAAACAAAACGAGGAATCCCCGAGCATGCCAAAACTGGCAAGCCAAACAAGGACATTGCTGGCACGATACTCGGCGATCTTCCTGAACACCCTGCTAGCCATGACTAGTGTTGCAGAAAATCCGCCCGACTATGTATTGGAAATCCAGCCAATACTGGCGGCAAACTGCGTCGTCTGTCACGGACCGGATGAGGCTGAAGCGGGCCTCCGACTCGACCAACACGAAGCGGCCAGCGCGGAACTAGAATCAGGCAAACGTGCCATCGTCGCAGGAAAGCCGCAGAAGAGCGAACTACTTCACCGAGTTCGAATCAATGACGATTCCGCGCGCATGCCTCCCGATGGACCGCGCCTATCAAAGCGTGAAATTGATCTTCTAACACGCTGGATTCAGCAGGGTGCTGAATTCCAAACCCACTGGGCGTATCGTCCAATTCGACAACCGGTCCCACCAAACGTCAATCAAAAAGCATGGCCACACAATCCAATTGACTCTTTTGTGCTTGCCAAGCTAGAGTCGGCGGGCGTACAGCCATCACCGCCCGCCAATCCGGCCACGTTAGTAAAACGTCTTTACTATGACCTGATTGGGCTCCCACCCGACCCAACAGTCGCAAGTAAGTTCCTGGCAGACCCTTCAGAAGTGACTTACCGCGAACTCGTTGACCAGCTGCTGCAATCCGAACATTTTGGTGAACGTTGGGGACGACACTGGCTAGACAAAGCCCGCTACGCGGATTCCGATGGCTATGAAAAAGACCGCCCGCGTCCAAATGCATGGCTGTATCGTGACTGGGTAATCAATGCGATCAACCAAGACCTGCCCTTTAATCAATTCACCATTGAACAGTTAGCTGGTGACCTGCTGCCAAAGCCGACTCAACAGCAAAAGTTGGACACCGCTTTTCATCGGCAAACATTGACCAACACAGAAGGCGGAACCGACCAAGAGCAATTCCGCGTTGAAGCTACGTTCGACCGCACCGAAACCACCAGTGCGATCTGGCTGGGTCTGACCATGACCTGCGCTCGATGCCATAACCATAAATACGATCAAATCACGCAACGCGAATACTATCAGTTGTTCGCGTTTTTTGATGACATCAACGAAACCAATACCAACCTTCCCATCAGCGAAGCCTCGACCGAAGCTTACGAGCTTCAGAAAGCCGAACATCAGGCAAAACTTGATCGTCTGGAAAGCCGTTTGGCGGGCCTCCAACAGGAAATTCAAGCTGAATTGAACGCATGGGCCGACAAGATCAAAGTGAAACTGCGCGATGAACCCAAAGCACCGATTCAATTTGAAGTTGCGAAGCCCATCTCAATTCAAGCCAGCAGCGGAGCGACGTTTGAACCGCAGCCAGACGGATCACAACTGGTGGTCGGACCAGTGCTGGATCGAGACGAATATACCATCGTGATCAAAGCACCAGAGCAAACGCTTACCGGTATTAAAATTGAGTTGCTCCCCGATCCCTCACTTCCGGCAAACGGCCCCGGCCGGGCAAAGAATGGAAATCTCGTCCTCACCCAAGTGCGCGGCTACATCGGATCCGATCCAAATTTCAAAGCTGATTTCAAACCGCTGACATGGGCGACTGCGGAAGCCGATCACTCCCAAAATGGCTTTTCTCCCGATGGGGCATTGTCCGACAAAGAGAAATCAGGATGGGCAATCGCCCCTGCGATGGGGAAACCTCACCATTGGTTGGGAATGATCGCGGAAACACTTTCGGATCAGAAGGGCCCCTACATCCAAGTCGTTCTCGACCAACAATACGGCGGTCAACACAACATCGGCCGCTTCCGTATCTTGACCATGACAGGTTCCGATACGCGTCGCGGTTTACCAACCGCCATTGCAGAGATTTTGTCAATCCCATCGAAAAGCCGTTCGGCTGAGCAGCAGGCCACGATTGCAAAGCACTACGTAGCCCAACACCCAGCAACAAACAAACTCCAATCGCAGCTTACCAAACTAAAAGCGAATCCCCCCAAACAACCAACCTTCGCAGTCCGGGTTGTATCACCGGCAAATCGCACAACAAGAGTCCTACATCGCGGTGACTTCCTGCAACCTGCTGACGCAATCGAAACAGGAATCCTTGATACGATCAAAACATCTCACCCCCTACCAGCACGCTCCGACGATCAACCCCGAACCCGCTTGGACTTGGCCCGCTGGTTGGTAGACGAGGCCAATCCACTTACCCCACGCGTTGCGGTGAATCAGATTTGGGCCCATCTTTTTGGTCGTGGGATTGTGTCTACCATCAGCGACTTTGGGGTCCGCGGCGATCTCCCCAGTCATCCGGTTTTGCTTGATTGGATGGCTTGGAATTTCCCCCGTGAACTCAACTGGAGTCGCAAGGCGTTGATCCGCACGATCGTTTTGAGCGCCACCTATCAACAAGCATCCGAGCACCGCCAGGAATTGCTGGACATTGATCCAAACAATCAGTTGCTCGCAAGGCAGAATCGATTTCGTGTCTCAGCCGAGGTGGTTCGCGATCTACATCTGGCAGCCAGCGGTCTGTTGAGTTCCAAAATGAAAGGACCGAGCGTCTTTCCTCCGTTGCCACCCGGTGTTGCCGAGTTGAGTTACGCCAACAATTTCAAATGGCAAACGAGTCCTGGCGAAGATGCGTATCGGCGAGGCATGTACACGTTTTTTAAGCGTACATCACCGCATCCAACCCTCATCAGTTTTGATTGCCCTGATTCCAACACAACCCGACTACAGCGATCCAACAGCAACACACCGCTGCAGGCGCTTGCAACACTCAACAACGGTGTCTTCGCCGAAGCCGCGCAAGCACTCAGCCAGCGCGTGCTCTCCGAAGGGGGTAAAAATGACATGCAAAAGCTACAAACCGCTTTAAAACGTGTCTTGGCCCGACAAGCGACCGAGCCAGAAACACAACGTTTTCTGCAACTACTTACCCAAGCACGCGAATATTACACAGATCATCTTGAGGACGCAAAGAACGCGACCAAGCTGCATCGTGCCAAATCCGTCACCTATGCCGAAAACGCAGCGTGGGTGGCCACATTACGTATGATTTTAAACCTGGACGAATTCATTGTTCGTGATTGAATCGAGCAGCTTTAGATTACCCTTCCAGCGCGAGCCTACTTAGCGATGGAAATCCGCAAAACCACAATGCCGACAACGCCCCTAGAATCACTCACCGGACCAGCAGACCAGACAGTTACGTCATGATCGTTGGCTAACCCGAAACGCCCTCGCAGATATTTCATCGGCAAAATCGGCTTTTGTTTCCCAACCGATCTCCCAGGGCCGGAAAACCACCAGCACTCGCCGTCCATCTCCCTTCAACCAGAGACCACGACCTGGGACCGCAATCCGCAGAACGCAGAACGCCGATTGATTGCCGCAGGCAATAACAAAACCGTTCACGTACCTCCAAACTTCGTTCATTTAATGAATCAACCCATCAATCAACAGGCGTTTCACCAGCGTCGTGAGTTCCTCAATACAACGGCCAGCGGACTTGGCATGGCGGCCCTCGGTTCATTGCTTACCGGTGACGGCTTGATGCAGCATTCGGCTGCCGCGGATGACTTGGTAAATCCACTTGCCCCCAAACCGTCGCATTTTGAAGCCAAGGCGAAAGCATGTATTTTCATCTTCATGGCCGGTGCTCCTTCGCATCTTGATTTGTTCGATGACAAGCCGGTTCTCAAGGAACGGCATGGCGAACCGCTCCCTAATTCGATGCTCGAACAAGTGCGATTCGCCTTCATCAAGAAAGAGAACGCACTTCTCCAAGGATCGCCTTACCAGTTTATAAAGCATGGTGAATCGGGGATAGAACTCAGTGAACTGTTGCCGAATCTAGGTAGCGTCGCAGATGAGTTGCTGCTGGTACGCTCACTGCACACAGATCAGTTCAATCATCATCCGGGACAACTGATGATGCAGTGTGGCCGCGGAACCTTTGGACTTCCCAGCATGGGATCTTGGCTGACCTACGGACTCGGTAGCGAAACACAAAACTTGCCCGGCTACGTGGTACTCAACAGCGGTCGCGGATCCTCGGGTGGCGCAACGCTCTGGCAATCTGGTTTTTTGCCATCGACACATGCGGGCGTGTTGTTCCGCAACCAGGGCGAACCGGTTCTCAACTTGACCAATCCACCGGGAATCCCGATGGAATTGCAGCGACAAGGATTGGATGCATTGCGGGACGTGAATCAAGCTCGTTATGCCGAGGTCAAGGACCCCGAAATCGCCGCCCGCATCGCGAGTTATGAATTGGCTTTTCGCATGCAAACGGCTGCACCGGAATTAATCGACTTGACCAACGAATCGCAAACAACCCTCGATGCTTATGGCATTGAACGGGAAGAACCCAAGGATCTTGGGGGCCGCGGCAAACAGGGCAAGACCTACCGCAGCTTCGCCAAGAATTGCCTTTTGGCGAGACGGATGGTCGAACGAGGCGTGCGATTCATCAACATCATTTACGCCTCCTGGGATCATCACAGCAACATCCCGACCGAACTACCTTACAACGCCGGTTGTGTCGACCAACCAATCGCAGCCTTGATCCGCGACCTCAAGCAGCGAGGACTCCTTGATTCGACCATGGTCGTCTGGGGCAGCGAGTTCGGCCGCACTCCGCTTGGTGAGAATCGCAACGGAAAACGACAGGTCGGAACTGGTCGCGATCATCACCCGTACTCGTTTAGCATGCTGATGTCAGGAGGAGGTTTGAAAGGCGGCTTAACCTATGGTGCGACCGATGAAATTGGTTGGCATGCTACCGAGGACCGCGTTCACGTGAACGATCTACATGCCACCATGCTGCACCAATTCGGGCTCGACCATCTGAAGCTGACTCATCGCTTTCAAGGACGTGATTACCGGCTGACCGATGTTGGTGGAAAGATCATTCCGGCATGGATCAGCTGACACAATACCGGTCAACATTCGTGACGGTCAGCCTAACAAACCCCAAAGCTCGCGAAGACGGCTCACGCGATAAGATCGTGAACCACTCGCGAAGATTCGACGCCTGTCAAGCGAAAGTCGAGCCCTTGCGATCGGTAGGTGAATTGCTCGTGCTCGATCCCTAACAAGTGCAACACAGTGGCGTGCAAGTCACGCACATGAACGGGGTCAACCACGGCGTTGTAACTGTATTCGTCAGTGGCTCCGTAAGACATCCCTGGCCGAATTCCACCTCCCGCCATCCAGATCGTAAAACAGCGAGGATGATGATCGCGGCCGCCCTCTGGACTATTCCATTTCCCCTGTCCGGCGACACTGCGTCCAAACTCACCTCCCCAGATCACAAGCGTATCGTCAAGCATCCCGCGTTGCTTGAGATCTTTGATCAATCCAGCACTCGCCTGGTCGGTATCGCGGCAACGAGCCGTGCACCAACTGCGCAGTCGACTGTGGTGATCCCAATCAGGATGAAACAACTGGACGAATCTGACACCACGCTCCGCAAGGCGTCGCGCCAGAATGCAATTAGCGGCGTAACTGCCGGGCCGACGGGAATCAGGACCATAAAGTTGAAATGTTGATTCCGGTTCGTCGCTCACATCGGTTAGATCGGGAACACTCGCTTGCATCCGATAGGCCATCTCGTATTGCCGAATACGGGTTTCGATCTCAGGATCCCCTGTGTCTTGATACCGTATTTGATTAAGTTCATTTAACCCATTCAACATACTTCGCCGTAAATGCCTTGGCATGCCTTCGGGATCATTCAAGTAAAGCACTGGATCCTTCGCACTACGGAGCTTGACCCCCTGATAAACCGAAGGCAAAAAACCACTACCCCAATAGTGATCATAAAGGGGTTGATCACTGCCCCGTTTCATCTTGGAAAGCAACACAAGGTAATCTGGCAAATCCCGATTCTCACTTCCCAGGCCATAGCTCAACCAGCTACCCATACTGGGCCTTCCGGTTAGCTGGTGACCGGTCAAGAACTTGGTCATCGCAGGAGCATGGTTGATTTGATCAGTCACCATCGATTTCACGAAGCACAGCTCATCAGCAACGCCTGCGATATGCGGCAGCCAATCACTGACGGTTGCACCAGACTGACCACGTTTACGAAAAACAGAATGCGCAGGCATGACTAACTGCGGCTTTCCCCGAGTCATTCCGGTCAAACGCTGTCCGTTCCGAACACTCTCCGGCAGTTTCTGTCCAGCCAAATTCTTCAGACCCGGCTTATCGTCATACAGTTCAATCTGAGATGGCCCACCCGATTGCGTCAGAAAAATGACCCGTTTAGCTTTGGGAGCAAAGTGAGGCAAACCTTGCCCGTTTCTGCTAATCACAACGCTCTGATTACCATCCGCATTGCACGCCTCATCCATCAACGTGCTCAACGCCATGGCACCTAGCCCGATACAGCCCGATTGCCCTAGAAAATAACGCCGCGTCTGCTCACATGCAGCTTGTAGTTCAGTGGAGCAATTATTCATGGCTTATCGCCTCATCAAGATTCAATATCATGCTGGCCATCATCATCTTGGCAGCGAGCTCACTGATGGTTGATTCGTTCGGTTCAGGCAGCTGCCCAACGGAAGTCAGCTTCTTCGCTGCCGCGACATTCGTTTGGTAATAGTCTTTTGCCTGTCGGTACTCCCGGACCAATACCTGACGCTCGTGATCGGACGGAAATCGACTGAGCACAGCATGAAACATCTGGCTCAATTTGCGCTCCACATCGGTCGACGAGCTATCCATCAAAGTCCTCTCAGCCAACGAACGGGCAGCTTCTAGCGCGGTCAAATCGTTCAACAGTGTCAATGCGTGCAATGGCGTGTTCGTTCGCCGCGGAACAACTTCACAGGTCCGTCGCATCGCAGAATCAAATAAGAAGGTTGGTGCACTGCTGCGTCGCCAAAACGTATACAAAGTACGGCGATACTGGCCTGGCCCCAAAGTCGATTCATACTTAAAACGCCCCATAAATTGATCCTGCCAAACCCCCGGCGGCTGGTAAGCAAAAATCGGTGGACCACCAACGGTACGATTTAGCAAACCGGCTGCCGCTAACGATGCATCCCGGATCATCCAACTGGGCAAGCGAAACCTCGCGCCCCGGGCTAAAAGCCGATTCTCTGGATCAATCTCCAGCAATGCCGGCGTCACGTCACTGGATTGCTGATAGGTGCGACTGGTAACAATCCGTCGAACAAGATGCTTGAAGTCCCAATCATGATCCATGAAATCGACAGCCAGCCAATCGAGCAATTCTGGATGCGTTGGCATCTCACCTTGCAAGCCGAAATCATTCGGTGTTCGCACCAACCCCGCACCGAAGAACAATTGCCAAACATGATTGGTAATCACTCTGGCAGTTAAAGGATTCCGTTTCGATACGATCCATTTTGCAAGCTCCAGTCGCGAACCAATCCCCCCCGCTACGTCTTGCGATACACCGGGATCTGAAAACACAGCTGACCTCGGCAAGACTGCGGTCAAGACGCTGGGCTGCACTTCGTCACCATGTTGATTCCAAACACCGCGAACTAAAACATGTGTCTTTCGGGGTTCGGAACGCTCCGATAGCACGGTTACCCTCAAGTCCCCTGCCGCATTTTTTGCCGTGTTGACCTGACGCGACGCTTTCTCACGCAACCGGGAAGCCTCTTGCCACGACGGATCATCAGCGAGGTACTGATCGAAAAGTCGAGATCTTAAATCGGCGGGAATATCATCCGCTGAAAACTCATTCTTTGTTTCTGCTTCGTAATCGGTGATTCGTTTCGCTAATTGCTCCATTGGCATTGGATCAAGGGAGCGAACGGCCCTGCCGCGTTGATTCGTGGCACTGAGCCTGAAACGCCCAATTAATTCACGCGGCGCAAGCGAGCGCTGCATCAAAACAATATCGAGCACCGAGTCCTGTGACAATTCAATCGGTTCTGCCAACTCAAAAATAACAACCTGCACCGGCTCAACCGGTTTGGTTCGCGTTGTCCAGCCTGTGCGGGGGTCATCGTCGAGGGTTCCCGACGCGCTCCCATACTTCGTATCAACACCCTTTCCTTGAACGCTGGCTGTCGCCCGAACTAAGGGAACATCGACGATCGTCGCCGTTTTTCGACTTCGCAACTGCAGCTTGACATTCGTGAGAATAAACTCGCCACTTGCGGCATAGGAATACTTTGCATCTGCGTGTTGCTCATCTGCAAAAACTTCCAAACGTATCCCCGAAATCCGGTCGATCGTGTCCGTCGGAACTTCAACCACAAAATCATCTTGATACTGCCCGCTGTCATTTGATCGAATCATTCCTTCTGTATCCACCGCAAGTACTGTTCCCTCGGTGGTTCGCAAAGAGGCTGGTTGAATCACTTTCCAAGGCTGAAAGGTCGTATGCGCCTCCACCAACATTTTGTCCAGCGATGCAATAAAAGCACTCTCCGCGTCTTCCTTCGCCGCCTCTACCTGTCGTTCCATTTTCCGCAGTACCGCAGCGGACTCCAGCACGGCCTGTTTTGCGAGCGGTGAACGATACTGGAGGAACGGTTTCGCACCACCACCTGCTTTTCCATCTTCGTCAATGCTGTTGAAATAGGCAGTCAAGCTGTAATAGTCACGCTGCGAAATCGGATCAAATTTGTGATCGTGACATTGTGTGCAGCCAAGCGTTAAACCCAACCACAGGGTCCCCATTGTGTTGGTACGATCCAACACATAGTCGACTCGTGACTCCGCCGGGTCGCGACCACCCTCCCCATTGTGCATATGATTACGATGAAAACAGGTCGCCAAACGTTGTTCAGCGGTCGCCTCTGGCAGAAGGTCACCAGCGAATTGTTCAATCGTAAACTCATCAAACGGGCGATTCGCGTTGAAGGAACTCACCACCCAATCACGCCACGGCCAATTTTGGCGTGTCGCGTCGGATTGAAATCCATCGGTGTCGGCATAGCGTGCTCCGTCCAACCACCACATCGCCATCCTTTCACCAAAATGCGGACTGGCCAACAATTGATCAATCCAACGCGACCACGCTGCCGAACCAGGTGACTCCGTTAGTGCGGCAACCTCCTTTGAAGAAGGTGGTAAACCAGTCAGATCAAAAGCCAACCGGCGAGCGAGCGTATGTGGAAGCGCTGGTGGTGAGAGCTTCATATTTCGCTCGTGCAGTGCTGCCTCTACAAAGTGATCAACGGGATGCGTCGCTGTAGCGGGCAATGCTGCCGCCACGGGAGCTTTAAACGCCCAATGCTTACCCCACTCCGCTCCCTCTTCAATCCACTGTCGAATTAAAGATACAGCCTTCGCATTGAGTGGCTTTTTGTGGGACTCTGCAGGTGGCATCCGCACCTCTTCATCCGTGCTGAGAATCCGTGCCAGCATTTCACTCGCTTTTGGATTACCGGGCACTAAGGCAGCGTAGCCGCCGAGATCCTCGGTGGCACCCTCGATCGTATCAAGACGCAGCGAAGTAGCTCTGGACGCCGCATCGAAACCATGACAGGCAAAACAATTGTCGGACAAGATCGGACGGATATCGCGGTTGAAATCAATCGGCTGTACTGCGAAACAACTCAAGCTGATCCAGACACTGCTCAGCCAACAGATCGCCGGCAGCAATAACAAGCTCGGCTTAGCAACACGTCGAATACCGATCTGCAACCCGCTTCTTAAACTGTCCAAATCATTGCCCCACAGAGAAAAAGCCATGTGAATTCGTAAATACCGGCATCAAGAGTTCCGGCGTTAAAAATCTGGAACCAATTAGATTGAGTATAAGCATTTGCCCACCGCTCCGCACGGATCAATCCGGAACGACACCGTGCTCTGCGACACCGTGCTCTGCCTGCCAATCGCTAGGCCAACAGCAAAAAATCCCCGACTCTGTCAACGCAGTAGGCCCAAGAAAACCGTGCTGGCGGAATTTCCCCACGTCAACCAATCCACCGAGACCGCCGATCACTCACTCGACCACGGCCGCAGTGGATCAGAAATCACGTGGATCAGAACTTCTGCGATCACGCATCGATGGCAAACAAGTTCATGAGCCAAATTGACCGGCTGGCTACCAGTCCAATCGGGTTCAACAACCGCAACCAGCCCTTAAACATGCTAGCTGCCAGCCAATTGGTTCCATGACACAGCATCAACATCGCCCGAAAGAATCACTGTGTCATCTTTGACATCACCCGAAGGCAACCTCGAAGTAAAGCTAGCCCCGGATTGATTCAGATCCGCAATTGACGCCACGATCCGATGTGGCTGGTAAGGGTATCTCGCCAAGTCCTCCATTTTAGTCGAACCAGTCAATGTCAAAATTGTCCTGTAGCCCATTTGAATTCCCCCAAGGATCTCCGTTTCCATTGTGTCTCCGATCATGATGGTTTGTGATGTCGCAAGCATGATTCTTTTACGTGCCGCTCGCATAATAATTGGGCTTGGCTTGCCCACATCCATCGCCCGAGCACCTGTCGCGGTTTCTCAATAGGCCACCGTGGCACCACTCCCCGACCGGATCCCGTGTTTCGTAGGGCAATTGGGATCGCGATTGGTGGCAACCAACTTCGCACCGTCGAGGATCATCTGCACAGCCAGCTCGAGTGACTTTAGATTGACCGTCAGCGTTTCTCCAACAATCACATAGTCGGGAGAATGGTCAACCAAGGAATAGCCCACTGCAAGAAGGGCATTGAGCACCCCTCCCTCACCGATTACGTACGCCGTTCCCTGCGACTTTTGCAATGCGACAAAGGCAGCTGTCGCCATCACGCAAGTGTAAATGTGTTGCTCTTCCACTTCGATTCCAAGCCGGTTCAACTTGGTTGCAATATCACGACAAGTCCCTTGACTATTGTTGGTGAGAAAGAGGAAGGGAAGCTGCTCTTGCAACAGTCGCGAGATGAAAACAGCCGCCCCAGGAATCAGTTCCCCACCTCAATAGATAACCCCATCCATACCGATCAAAAAACCACGCTTTGTGGTAGCGTCTTTTTAATGGTAACTTTGTTTCATTTGCTTTCGCGGAACGAAAAACGGTAACCGCGGATCCGCAATCGGCGTACAAATCACTTACGTGTTGATTGATTGCCAGCGTTCCCTCGCAAAGGATGTTATCCCAACAAAGGGAACTGCGATGCTCAATTGAAAAGCAGTATTGCTTATGGAGCATGCACCAGCGAAACACGCTCCAGGCTCGCAAACAAAAGTTCTCTCTCTGATTGAAGGCAGCGACTCAGAAAACGCACCCCAAATTGAGCCTGCAAAATGCCAAAAGCCGTTACGAATCCTGCTAAACTATTAGCGATCGCTCCCCGCCGCTTAACCACCCCGCCGC
>JAYZAR010000076.1:0-6541 GCA_036339635.1 Planctomycetota bacterium
GGTCAGATCATTGTTGGCAACCAGGTCCAACAACTGAGACAGCATATTCTGATTGAGGAATTAGCAAAACAGTATGAAGTGGAGGCCGTAGACCTCGATTCGCCCGTTTCACCTACCACTTTCGAAGCACTCATCGCTGTCCAGCCTTCCTCCTTAGCACCACCTAACTTTGCTCGTCTACTCGACGCCATCAAAGCGGGTGTGCCCGTTGCGATCTTCGAGGATCCTGCCCCGATGGGAACGGGATACATCACGCCGACCGGGCAACCTAAGCAGATGCCTGGTTACGCTGGAGTCATGCCAAAGCCCGACATACGAGAGCTCTGGGACCTGCTTGGATTAGACGTACCAGGCAGTGCGGCCTTGCAGGGGATGTATATGCCCGACTTGGTTTGGCAACTGTACAATCCATATCCAACCCTCGACGATAACGCCGATGAAATGTGGGTGTTCGTCGACGAAGATGCTCCGGGCATCCAAGAGGGCACTGCACTCAGCAGTCAAAGCCCTATCACGGCAGGAATGCAGGAAGTGCTCGCCATTTACAGTGGTGCAGTAAATGCAAAACCTGACTCGGAACTTACACATACGCCCCTACTGATCACGGGTGACCAGAGCGGCTTAATCAAAGGCACAAAACTAGCCGATCTCGTGCAGGGTCGTACAACGATCGGTCGCGAAACCCGCGGTGTTTCTCCCTACATGCCGATCGCTATTACCGTCGAGGGAGAAGGTGGAGAGGATTCGGCCGGAATTCAAGCAGTTTACGTGGCCGATACGGACATGATGCTTCCTGAGTTCTCCATGATTCGTGCGGACCCAAATACCGTCACGGAATCACGGTTTCAGTTCCAAAACGTGACGTTCATTCTGAATTGCATCGATTGGCTGACCGACGAAACAGATTTTATCGAAGTCCGAAAGCATGAACCCATTTTCGCGAGTCTTCGAATGATCGATTCGGTCAAGGAGATTGCGAGAATGGAAGTTCGCAACCAAAGTCGTGCCTTCCAGCAACAGTACGACGAGGCAATGCGGGAAGCACAGGAATCGATGGATCAGCAGCTGAAAAAACTTCGCGAGGAAGTCGAGAAAATCACAAAGGAAAGCGATAGCGGAAAAGTACAACCCGCCGAACTGCAGGCGAAATCGCAGCGTTTTCAGACCTTGCAAGAACTCGAACAACGAAAACTCGCGGTAAAGCAGACCAAGACCCAGCGTGATCGAGATTTGAAGATCCGTGAAATCGAACGGCAAGCCGCTGATGCCGTCACGACGATTCAGAACAAGGTCAAGGCAGCAGCAATTGCATTGCCTTGCATCCCGCCATTAGTGGTCGGCGTCGTCGTGTTCGCATCTCGCCGCCTTCGAGAGCGCGAGAACATCTCCAAGAGTCGTCTAAAATAGTGAGTTTGAAGTGAACGAAGGAACAAAGACTGGGATCTTTTGGCTGGTTGCCGTCGGCATGATGTCGATTGCCGCATTCGTGGCATGGCCGCAGGCGACAACAGAAGAATCGAAACGATTCGTAGCCGGATTTCCACTATTTGACAGGTTTACCGATCCGCTGGCGGCTGCCAGCATGAAAATCGTGACCTTCAATGATGAACGAGGCCAGCTCACAAGTTTTGAAGTTCGCAAAGAACCTGAGTCTGGCCTTTGGACAATCCCCTCACGCGGTGGTTATCCTGCCGACGCGATCGAACAGATGCGAGACGCCGCAAACTCTTTGGTCGGATTAAAAATCCTCGACATTCAAACCAGCGACGCAGAGTATCACGACGACCTGGGAGTCGAGGAGCCCAAAATCGAAGATCTCCAAGTGGGAGACGAAGGTGTCGGCCGACTCGTCAGCTTCAAAGACGAAACACAGGAAACTCTCGCCGCTTTAATCATTGGCGATTCCCCCAAAGACGACCGTGAGAAACGTTACGTCCGAATCCCTGGTCAAGATCCTGTTTACGTTGTCAAGTTGGATATTTCTCCGCTGACCACACGTTTCCAGGACTGGATTGAGGAAGACCTGCTGCAGCTCAGCAGCATTGATATCCAAGATATGGAAATCAAGGACTACAACGCAGCCTCCAATCCGGTAACTTCGGGGCAGAACCAAGGGCAGATGCAGATCTCATGGTCGCGGAATTACGCGGCCACCGTAAGGATGGTAAACACCGATTGGCAACTCGAGAGCTTACTCGAATACGATCCAAAGAATCCTTTAGCTGATCCGACAGTGGTCGAGGTAAAAGACGACCAAGTCCTGAACCGCTTGAAACTTGATCAAATGAAAAATGCATTGGACGACTTGAGAATCGTCAATGTTGCCCGCAAACCGGATGGTATGAGTGCAAACCTCCGTGCCAACCAGGACCTGTTAAGTGACAAGAGTGCGATCACCTCGCTCGCTCAACGCGGGTTCTACCCAGTGCCATCAGGACCGAACGGAGAAATGGAAATTCTCTCGGCCAACGGTGAATTGAGCGTGGGACTACAAGAGGGCGTGAGGTACATCATGCGGTTTGGGAATATCGCGGGAGTAACAAATCAAGAAGACGCGACCGGTGACAACAGTATCGAGGTTGAGGCCGGCGTTAACCGTTTCCTGTTAGTGACCACAGTGGTCGATGAATCAAAATTCCCACCACCCGAATTGAAACCGGTCCCGGGAACGCTTGAAGAATTGGATGAGCTTCTCAATCGCGGGGCAAATGGAGACGACGCAGGTCCACAATCGCAGGAAAGCGACGATGAATTGACAAAAGAAGAGCGTCTGGAAAGGCTTGAGGCTGAGCAAGAGAAGATCACGAAAGAAAACCGTCGAAAACTGGACGCACGGGACGATCGCATCGAGGTTGCACGCCGCCGTGTACGGGAATTGAATGCACGATTCGCCGACTGGTACTACGTGATCCCCGAAGACACCTACTCGGTACTTCGCATCAAGAGAGACCAATTATTCGAAGCTACAGCAGCGGCAGGTGGAAGCCCCAACATTCTTCAACCGCCATTGAGTTTGCCGCCAGTTCCAGCCGGATTAGGGCCGCTCCAGGCACCCTAGATTTGCATGCGGTTAGCCGTTTCATCGCAGTTGATCTTGACGATGTCACTGCTCAACCAGCTTGCGTGCTTCTGGGCATTGCGACGACGACCGGCGAATTCGCCGTGCTACTGCTGACTCGACCTTTCCGTCATGACCCAATGACGGCCACTCTCTTTCGAGCGGTACAGCAATCCGGTCGCTCCATCGAACCACGCGGCTCCATTCTCATCGGGGCGGAATCGGGCAACTCCGATCGACACACTGATGCGCCCTAACCGTTCCTTATTGCGAGAAAATCGCAAACTACAGATGGAAAAGTAATGCCGGAGTTCACTCGCGAACTCATCGGCCTACTTTACGTCAGTCGCCTCCATGAAAACTGCACGCAGTCCATACGGTGATTTTATTGTCGCACCGGTTTCGCTGCGACGAAATTGCTGGCGACTTGAATCGCCAGAAGTCCGTAAGCGAAATACGTAAAACTGCTAATCAATGGCTGTGAAGAACTGTCCCAAATCGCATTGGCAACACCCATTGCGGGCAAGACAGCGATCCCTACCGCTGCGGCACCAACCAACCATTGACGTTGACGTGTCGGCATTAGAAATGCCGCAGATATTGGAATGGTCAGGCCCAGCCAATAAGCCGCCGCCAAAATCGCCAAAACCGGAGCGCCGCAATACCCCCCCCAACCTAACCCAAATAAGCTTAAAACGAGCGAGGGGGCAATTAAATTCGACGCCCAACGCTGAGAACGATCCAACAGATGCTGCCCAAATGGGTGGAAACGTAGAAACGTGTTAAATAATGGCTGGGAAATCCATGTGAAGATCACGAATAAAACGTAGAACGCCACGATCGGAAAAATCAGCGGCCGCAAAGCAGGCACTGCAGGTGCCACCAGTCGTGTTAAAACCTGAACAAGTACCCAAGCGCCAATGATCAAGGCAAACGCAGCGGAAGAGTTCAACCGACTTAGCCCGACATAAAACTTGTGCACCATTCGGAACAAAAAGCTGCGATTGTTCAGCGCACTGATCATTCCAATACGGGCCATCTCATTTTGCGGATCCAACCGCAACGCTTCTCGGAAGGCGATCTGTGCCTCACAATAATTCCCACTGTTCAACAGCGTGACCCCCGTTGCCGCGTGCGACATCGGATTATCCGGATCACGTCTCAGTGTTTCCTTCGCTGATTGAATCGCCTCATCGCCACGCCCGAGTCGTTCCAATGAGATCGAGCGTAAATTCCCACAATCGGTGTGATCGGGATCAACAGCTAGCCCACGATCGGCAGCCTGCAACGCATCGTCAAAATGGTTGCGTGACAAAAATGATTGCCCCAAGATGGCATGCGCATCGGCATCATGGGGATCCAACCGAAGCGATTCATTGATCGCTTGCTCAGCTTCAGCATTGCGGTTACGACGCAAGTAACATACCGCCAACGCGTAATGCGTGAAGGCTTCATCCGGTGAGATCCCAATGGCCCGTTGGGCTATTTCGGTCGCTTCCACGAGGCGTTGTGGAACCTGAGAAATGCAGAGCGACAACATCGCGAGGGCCGATGCGTCCAGAGGATCTTCGGTCAACATCGACCGGAGTTCTCGCTCGGCCATGTCATAACGTCGCTGTGACAACAACAACTGAATCCGTCCGTAGCGATCATTCATCATTTGATTTTCAGGTATTCCAGAATTTCGTCATACAACCCACCTTCGTTCGCATACAGAGCATGATTACGTGCCGTCGAAAACCATTCTCGGGTCGAGGGCCGAATTTCCCGAGCAGCGGAAAGTAAATCTTTGGTCGCAATCGGCTTGGGCATCCCCAACTTGATTGCCTCATGCAACTTTGCCTCCACAGCACGATCTACGATCGCTTTTAAATCGGCACCTGAATAATCAACCGTTTTCGCGGCGATTTTTTTTGTATCCACTTGCTCAGTCGGTTTTCCATTCAACTGGATTTCAAGAATCTCCTGGCGTGCGGCCGCATCTGGGGGCGGAACAAAGATCACGCGATCAAATCGTCCAGGACGGCGAAAGGCAGAATCCAAATGCCACGGCGTATTGGTTGCAGCTAAGCAAAGCACTCCGTCATTGTTTGCCTCGACACCGTCCAGCTCGGAAAGAAACTGATTGATCAATTGGCGACCACCACTGCGTTTCATGTCGGAGCGCGAAGCCCCTAACGCGTCAACCTCGTCAAAAAAAAGGACACATGGTGTGCTCGATCGAGCTTGCTGAAATAACGCATGCAGGTTCTTTTCGCTGTTGCCAACCCACATATCCAGCACATCGTTGATGCCGATGGAAAGGAAACCGGCGTTTACCTCACCTGCTGTCGCGCGTGCCAGATGTGTTTTGCCACAACCGGGAGGCCCATACAGCAGGATTCCACCACCGATTTTCTTCCCGTAAGCGGCATACATATCTTGATGCTGCAGCGGGTAGATGATTTTGATTCGAATCTCATCTTTCACAGCATCCATGCCACCGACTGACTCAAACCCCTGATCGGGTAGTTCCGTTGAGAAATCCATCGGTTCGTCGTCGACATCGTTTTGCCAACTTGCAGCCGCAGGCTCCTGAATCTCCTCGTGATCGCCGAAATCCTGGATACCGAGAAAACTTTCTAATTCCGCGTCTGCGACCTGATCATCCAGATCAATCGCTTCTCGATAACTCGAAACAGCGGCCCGAATATCGCCTTGGCGTTGCAATAATCGGGCGTGGAAAACCATCGCCAGTGGATCAGCATGCTTGCCCCGCGCGAGAGTTTCAACAATCGCTAAAGCGTGCGAGTCCTTTCCTTGACGGCAGTAAATTTCTGCGAGCATTAATTGCAGGCCAATGTGCCCCGGATGAATCTGCAACGCCTTGCGAGCAGTTTCCTCCGCTTCATCGAACCGCAACATTGCCGTCATCAACTTAACAAGCTGAGACACCAAATCCACATTGTCCGGAGCAGCCGCCACGGCGGCCAATAATGCCTCAACGGCCGCTTCGTTAGGATCACTCATCTTCACCATCCTCTCGATCCAGCTTGCCCTCGCCGAGCTCCAAATCCGGTCCTTTAGTCTCGTCTACCAAGTCCCTCAGCAATCCCATCTGATGGACTTTTCTTATAGCCAAAGCCGTTGGAATCGCCCCTAAGATGAAGAATGCGGCAGGAAATATCCAACCGCTGCGAGAACGCTCGAATCTCGCGAACTGGTCCTCACTCATGTCAATTCAAACTCGTCTTAGGCAACAAAATGAAAAAGCAAACGCGAATCCCTGCTGTCGGGCCTCCAGATTAACAGGAAGGCAAGGTCCGAGATAAGCAGGCGGAGTCTCTTTTGCAACGACCCAGCCACGTTTTATGACCAACAATACCGCAATAGAAGTCTGTTTCACTCGATGCATCGAGCGACCTTTGGGGGGTATCAATGCCAACTTTTCGTTTCACGGCTGTCATCGTCTTTATTCTGTTGACAGCGAGTCAATTGTGTGCT
>JAYZAR010000077.1:0-9595 GCA_036339635.1 Planctomycetota bacterium
GTGTCAGCGGGATCGTGGCTTTTTACTTGTCGATTGATTGTCCCAACCTTTTTTTGATTGTGGGTGACCCTCTGGTGCCGCCCTTCGCGCGGCCGGTAAAAAACTGATCGCGCCGAACAAAAAAAACGCCTGTTTTCGCAGGTGGCTTGCGATCATCACAAAAATGTTCAATTCCGGCTAGCTTCTTACCAGTTGAACCGGAAGCCGAAGTATCTGCCGTGCAAAAAGTAGCGATCGCCTGTGTGGACCGTTGCACTCTCAAACACCGGGGCGTGGGTGTTCTTCAAGCAATCCCAAGCGGTGGCAACTCGAGTCATACCGATCAATCGGCATCCGCCGCGAACCGTCCAAGCACAACCGAATCGGTAACCAAGGCCCGTGTCAAACTCACCGATCGATGCAAGCCCAGTTTCGGTATCAGTCGTGCCGATCCCGTCAGTTGGTGATTCGCCAATGGATGCCAGGTCCGTTTCTGATCCCATACGACGCTGCTTCTGAGCACGGTTTGCTCAAAGACCAAACTTTCCGACGATCTTTATGCTCAAACGCCGCGCGAGCAGTAATCAGTTGGCCACCAACCTGGTATCAAGCAACGTTATTCTCGGTGTCAACTCGATCATAAAGGTGTCTGGCTTGGTCGCCGATCATACCATCGATGTTGTACGTACGCTCAAGATCGTCGCTAATTTTTATCCTGCGGAAACCGTCGCTACCCATCACGCGGATCCGACATTACAAGCTCGCACGAGCGGTTCAGTACCGCCGCCGTTCCCGTAGCAACCGTGTACCCCAAAACCAAGCTTGGACGCCAAGCGATGTTTTGGCGGGCAGCAATTCGCGCAAGATGCCCGACGAGCGAGCATCAAACCAAAGCAGCACAGATTCGCTTCGATACGCTGAAAGCTAACATCGCGAGTCAACCGCACGCCAGATGCTCCAGCATAGCCGGCATCGGTACCATCAATGCTTCCAAACACGTTACCGCCAGCGAGCCACCGAGCGTGTTCAGAACAAACATCGATTCCACTGTCTTAGCTCATCCACGACAGCCCCATAACGGCAACACCGTTTCGAACTTCGATCTCGTCGCCGGGGTCTCACCATGAAACGGGGAAGCTTTTTCATCGCTAGCCGCACACAAACCGCTTACCAGCTCAGGGATCACTGCCGATGCAAACCAACTGCTCTTTACGTTCAGATTCCCCGGCGACACCGACTCTTAAAAACAAATCGCCATTGGAGACTGCAGGACTTGCATAACAGTCACTCCCAAGTCGATTTTTCGCCACCAACTCAAACGCTTCGCCGGCCCGGAAAACGAATGTATCCCCGCTCAAATTCGAAACATAAATCAGCCCGTTCACGATCACCGGTGAGGCGCTAAAATTGCCACCCAAACGTTTCTTCCATTGCAATTCCCCCGAACTGACCGACCAGCAAAATGCTACACCATCATCTTTTACACCCACCATGTAATCGCCCGATACAATCGGCGACGGTTCATAGATCTTGGTCGAATCGGACCAAATCCTTTTGCCATCTCCATCAACGCACATCGTTTCCGCTTGGGGATAACCCCCGCTGGCCAAAATAAAATCACCAGATGTGACGACGGTACCACAGGTCGATGTGGCCAGACCAGGAGTTTGCCAATTTGTCTCTCCGGTCGCCGGATCGTAGCTGGACAGTGTCTTGCCACCGGCAATCAATAACTGATCTCGACCACCAACCGATGCAACCATGGCACTGGAGTAGCTACTCGCGTCGCTTCGGGCGATTCGCCAGACCACCGATCCACTCTCACCATCGAACGCGGTGATATAACCACCTCCTCCGTTGTCAGCGGGAAAAATCACCAGTGATTTATACGTTAGCGGCGACGGTGCATAGCCAAACCTGGAAACAAACTTCCCAGCTTCGTTTTGCCACAGTATTTCTCCCTCGAGATTTAGCGCGGTCGCCATGATTGAACCACCGTTCAACATGCCGATGTAGAGTCGCTGGCCATCACTCGCGATGGTCCCATTCGCATTCGTCGCTTTCTTGTGCACCTCGCTCGCTGACGGAAAGTTCCCCTCGTGAATTAGTCTCCGCCACAACTCATCACCTGTCTCGCGAGCGTAGGCGAATACCCATTGCTGTTGCGTCTTATCGTTCGCCGATGCCAGGTAGACGGCAGAACCAACCACAATCGGCGACCCATGCCCTCGTCCGGGTACATCCACCCGCCACCGAAGGTTGGTTGAATCGTCCCAACTGGTTGGCAGCGATTGCTCCATCGCAGTGCCATCTCCTCGCGGACCACGCCACCCATTCCAGTCGCTACCCGGATCGTAATCCAAATCGATGACTGGAATTCCACTATCGGCGGTGGAAACTTCGCTGACCGGATTTGACCGCCCGCAGCCAATCGTGACTAGGGTGAACAGTAAAACCACGTTTAAACTCAAACGGTAATAGCTTCGCAACCTGATCATTCGGTTAACTCCGCGAGCGTATTGGCGTCGACAACTTGACGTTCGATTAATAAGTCTCTGAGAGTTTCCACCATTGGCAAGTGGCTCGTCAGTATTTCGACTGCTCGTTCTCGCTGCTGCTCCAAAATAGTGTTGACTTGCCGATCGATGGATTCCAACTGCGTTTCGGAAAGTCGTTGCCGAATTCTTCCCGGCTCTGCTTTGGTCGGAAAATATCCGATTCCAACCTGCTGGTCTCCGCCACCGAACTCCTCGACTAAGGCGCGGGCGATCTCAGTTGCCTGCACAAGATCCCCAGCCGAACCAATTGAAAGATCTTGCAACAACAATAATTCAGCTTCTCGCCCACCCATCAAAACGCAAATGTCATCCAGCAAGCGGGCTTGTGTCATCACGTATTGATGAGCGTGCTGCTGATGTCGCACAAACCCCAACGCTCCGGCTATATCTCCTCGAATCGAAATCCGGTCGATTGGAGGAGAATGAGGGCAACATAAAGAACAAACCGCATGCCCCGCCTCATGAGTCGCCACCACGCGTTGCTCCGCTAACGTCATCTTCGGCCGATCTACCCATTTCATGAATGCCCGATCCAGATCAGCAACGGAGGTTGGACCATCTTGATTCTCCCGCAAACGGTGTCGCGCAACCGCGCGACACAGTGCATTGAGATGGTCACCGGAGTATCGCGTGCCAATTGCAGCCCCTTCGACAAACTCCCCTGTTCGTCGCACAGCAAACTCAAATGCCTCATCAGTCATGCACAAACGCATCTGCTGGTCAAAGATTCTTAGAATCTGCCGACGGTCGTCCGAATCAGGGTGGGGGATATGAAGATGAAATTCAAACCGCCCCGGGCGGAGTAAGGCGGGATCAAGGATTTCAACTAAATTAGTTGTTCCGACAATGAATACCAATTCATCGCTATTGAAACCATCCATTTCGGTCAAAAGCTGATTGACCATCGAATGCTCGACGCCGCTACTTTTGTACGTGCCTCGCGCCGATGCGAAGGAATCCAACTCATCGAAGATGATGACTGAAGGTGCTGATTGACGCGCCTGCAAAAAAATTTGCCGTAACCGTTCTTCACTCTCGCCAACCCAGCGGCTTTTCAATTCCGGCCCAGAAATCACGGTCACCGCCGCCCCAATGGCCGTCGCAATCGCTTTGGCAAACATCGTCTTGCCAGTTCCCGGTGGCCCCCAAAAAATCATTCCGCGGGGTAGTAACTCCTCCATCCGCCGTATCTCTTCGGAATCCGTCTGCAGATCTTTGGCAGCTAGCACATCTAAAATCTCAGACTTTAGCTTTCGCTTCACATCGCTATAACCGCCAATGTCAACCTTCAGATCGACGTGCGGAATTTCAAGTTTCCCCCCAGAAGTGGCTTGACGGATTTGCGCATAAACATGGGACGCGTCTTGCGGATAATCTTCGCCCTCCAAGGTTGACAACAGCTTCCGAAGTCGAACGGCATTCATTCCCGAAACATAGCTGTACAAGGCCCATGGGTTAAAAGACTTCCCGAACTTGCGAGATTCAGTTTGTGTCACCAGTTGCGACAGTCGCTTACGAGGAATGCCAAGCAAACAGTGCCGGTGTGGAAACAATCGCTCGATCACCGTCGGCAAAGGAAACGACGGATCCTTGAAACCAAGCCAAACCAGCTCGGGATTTTCGTAAAGCAGCGAAATCACTTCCCTGGCTTCGGAAGATAGCCCACCTTGACTTGTCGTCAGCAAGTCTAGATGGGGCAGAACAACCACCCGCTTTTCAACCGCGCCCCGCACGGCGTCGCGTAATTGAGCCAGCAAGTTGCTGACGAGACCGCTGGAAACAAGTTTCACATCCTCGCCAGGCGCTGGCCTGCCATCTAGATAAAGACATCGAAGATTAAAATGCTTCAGTCGATCGCGCAAATCAGCGTAAAGGTATGGCGATAAATCTTTGTCGCATTCAATCAAAACGGGCAGGCCGCGAGTCAACTCGGTCGCCACCTGCGCGATCGCATCAGAATAAGCGATTTGAACCGCCTGCCCCGGACTCAAGGCAACCGGCAATTCGCTTTCGGGAATCTTTAGGGACATGCTCTGCTTTTTAATGCTTACAATTCCACGACAATCGTCAAAGATCCTGTCGATGGATCCTCCGTCATCTCTTTTATATGGCCCATTTGGGCTGCTTTGATTTTCAGGGCGGCGGCAGTTGCTCGATTGCATGCTTGATCGAGTTCGCTCTGTAGATCCCTCAATCTGGATTCCAGTTTGTCAGTGATTTGTTGCTGCAACTCACCCTGACTTCGCTCAAACCCCTCATCGATGTCGTGAGCAAGCTGTCGCTTCAAACTATCTTCAAGTTGCTTTATGGTTTGCCCACGGTCATCGCGGATCATGCCCGACTTCTTGCGTTCCAATTCGAACTCGTGGTCCTCGCCCGCTGACAGGTCGACCATCCCGCTCGACAATTCAATCACGGTACGCACCTTACCCTCATCACGAATCATCTGTCCGCCTTCACGAATGAACCCGAGTTGCGTCAGTTCGATGGCCAACAATTCTCCCATCTGTTCGCGGGGCAATAGATCAAGCACCTCCAATTGCGTGCGCACACAATCCTCAGCACGAATCACTCGGCGTGTAGATTCCTTGACGGTAACTCGATACGCACGACTCATGAGATCATTGATTCTTTTTCGTTGGCGGAAACGGCATTTTCTTCATTGTGTGGCCATGCTGAAGTTCATGCCTGCAAGCTCAATTCTTTCAGCATTCGTTCGGCGTGCTGGCTTAATTGGTTCCCCCCGCAATCCTCCCAGCAAGATTTTAACCACTGCGATTCCACATACCCCTCGTCAAAGTATCCAATGGATCGACTATCTCGATGCCAATCGCCAATTTGACAAATTGCCCGAATTAGAGAAGCGCCCGCTTGATACGTGGCCGCGCGTTGCGACACGGTCAGCTTACTTACGTCCAGACACGGAAACCATTGGCGCACGGAAGTTATGTTCGATAACAATTTTTCTCCCGCTACCATAATGAACTGGCATAGGTCAGGACGTCGCTGGTTTCGCGCGGCGATTAGATAAGCATTGAACACCCGATCCTCATGGATTCCGAGTTGTTCCACCTGCCCCGGATCGGTAAGCTGCGATCTGAGATTTCCCAACCGCAACACCGACTCGCCAAACTCAGGTTGTAGCGTTTCCAGCATGATGGCTTTTGAGCCGGTCATCCAGGGTTCAAAATCAAGCACTGCAAAAGCCCTGGCAACGGCGTACCGGTCCGGCATCGTTAACGCGATAAGCTGGTTACTGATCAGCGGTTCTTGCCGGTACCAATCCGGCAACAATGGCAAGTCGGCCGTTGCATGAGCGATGCAATATTGCAAGACGCGATCCCCGAGCGTGCAATCATTCGCGGCCTGTTTAGAATTCATGACCCGGGCAGGCATGGAATCGCGATTTTGGGTTTCCGTCAAATCGACCAACAAATCAAGGGAGGCTGTTGAAAAGGAAAGCCCGAGTTCATGCGTCGGCGTTCGTTGCCACAAATTCCCCTGGACTAATCTGCCAGCTCTCAAATGACGACCGCTTTGCCAAGCCCCAGAACGCGTCATTCTCATGACAAGACCGGTTGCGATTGACTGCTCTATCAATTCAACCGCGTCACGCCCCAAATATTTTGGACGAAGCTGCTTGCGAACTAGTTGGGAACGAAATTGATCAATTGGAGCACGACTCACCACTCCCTTCAGGATACGCAATAAATCGTTCTCGAATTGGCTTACAACGCGCATCCTACAATTGTAGCGGCGACAAGCGAAGGAACGTCACCCGAGCAATCGAGCATATCTAGCCGTAAAAATGAGGCCCCAACGCCCTACCCCTGTCTCATCAGCCACCCCAACGCTTCCTCTCACGCTACCGGCTTCCTTGATCGCCATCGGCTACTTGGGGGCGAATGCCGCCGGAGCGCATCACGTTGTCAGCAGGCCAGAGAGCCTGCAAAAACGCAGTCCGACCGAGTGACGCTTGTATTTAGAAAAGGTGACAGATAATCTGGACGGAGCCTCAGGTCGGTGCCTACCCATCCATTCATTTATCGCCCACCCACAGTTACTTGATGAACCAATCGGAGAATCCCATCACGCCGGAGTTGAGCAGTGATGACGTGCGCCAAATCGAGCAGTTACAGCATTATCATGAGCGGCTGAAGACTGAGTTGGCGAAAGTGATTGTTGGTCAAACTGACGTGGTTGAGCAATTAACTACCGTGCTGTTTGCAAGGGGGCATGGATTGTTGATGGGTGTTCCTGGCTTGGCCAAGACACTGCTGGTAAGCAAACTCGCCGAGACGATGGCACTGCAGTACAGCCGAATTCAGTTCACTCCTGACCTGATGCCGATGGACATCACTGGTACAGATATTTTGCAGGACACAGCCGATGGTCGTCGAGAATTCCAGTTTGTTCACGGGCCCGTCTTCGCCAACATCGTCTTGGCCGACGAAATCAATCGCGCCCCACCTAAAACCCAGGCTGCAATGCTGGAGGCGATGCAGGAGCGTCGTGTTACCGTCCTGGGCAAGCCCTATCAATTGGACGAACCTTTTTTAGTCCTAGCGACGCAGAATCCGGTCGAGCAGGAGGGAACCTATCCGCTGCCCGAGGCCCAGCTCGACCGCTTTATGTTCTTAATCGAATTGACTTACCCGAACGAGGCGGAGGAAATTCAGATTGCGAGAACGACAACGGGCGATGATCTACCAACACTCGAGCCAATTTTGCATGCAGAGGAAATATCGGCATTCCAACATTTGGTCCGTCGAGTACCGGTGCCGGAACACATCTACCAATTTGCTGTTCGCTTGGTTCGGAAAACACGACCACAAGAAGATGCAGCGCCCGATTGGTTGCGGCCACTTGTTTCTTGGGGAGCTGGGCCGCGTGCGGTACAGTATTTGATCATCGGGGGAAAAACACGCGCTGCCTTGAATGGCCAATACATGGTGCGAATCGAGGATATCCAAGCAGTTGCCGAACCGGTTCTGACGCACCGAATGATTACAACTTTTGCCGCTCAAAGCGAAGGAGTCGATGCCCGACAAATCGTTCGGCGACTGGTCGAAGAATCAATGCAAAGCGGGATCCAATCCAAAACCGGCCGATCAGCCGCTCGGAGTTGAAATGACAGTTTGCAGCGGCCAGCCAATCTCAACAGTCCTCTTGCTTGCCCTGGTTTCATCTCTGCCTGTGTGGGCAGATGATCCCTTTGATGAAATCCTTGGACGTGCTGTCGAAGCGCTAGACGAGTCATACGACAATTGGCAATTTCGTGGCGAAGAAACGGTCGATAGCACGACGTTTACCATCAATTATGCCGCATCCATCTCCACCGACGGACAACGGCGACTCGATCGCGTCCTGATTCTACACGCCGACCCTGATCGTGATCGACAAGTCACTCGAGACGAAGCAATCCGATTCCTCGAAATCCAACTCGGTATGCGTTGGATCACGGGCGATCGGCTGAGGAGAGACGATGGTCAAGTGATCGATTTCGCTGAATTTATCCGCACCGATGCCAATCAGGACAATGAAATCTCGCGTAGTGAATTCATTGACAACGGCTGGAACAGCACGACCGCCAACGAGGATTTTGATGACCTGGACAGCAATGCCGATGGGCGGATTACGCTCGATGAGTTTGCAAAACCAGACGGTCCCTACCTTCGTAATCCCAACGCAATGTTCGATGCTGCGGACGCTGACCAAAACCAACGACTCAGTCACCAGGAACTAAGAAACTCGATTCCCAAGGAGCGTCAATACTTGATTCCGTCTAACCTCGTTGCCTTTGACAAAGATGGTGATGGCAGCCTGTCAATCGACGAGTTTTGTGTTTCAATGCTGGGAACCTTTAACAGTTCTTGGGAAAACGTACCGAAGGACGAGAATCGAGATCAAAGGCTTTCGTTTAACGAATTTAAGTTCGACACAAGGAACCTGTTTGGACTGCAGCGGCGATATTATTTTCATCGGCTGGACGCCAACGGCGATCAGTCACTATCAGTTGACGAATTTGCATTTCGAAAACACAAGGTGCATTCGCTATACCGTATCTCCATGAATGGCGAAGACTCACGTGAGCTTTATCGGCACAATGATTTTCCATTTGTCGGATCGCCAGATGTGTCTGCTGATGGTCAGTGGATTCTTTTCGAGGGCACACCAGCCGAAGGAACTAATCGCTCTCAAATTCTGGTGATGCGTTCCAACGGTGAAGACGTGCGCGACGTCTGCGATGGCTTAATGCCTAGCTGGTCAGCCGATGGATCGCAGTTCGCCTGCTCCAGATACGAGGGAGGCAGCAGTGTCTGGATCATGAACATGGACGGGACAGCGAATACACGAATTGATGATGGCTGGGCTGCGACTTGGTCTCCCGATGGAAAATCCATCGCCTACACAAATGACAATAGTATCCGAATTTACGATGTCCAAACGGGACAGAAGCGGACACTCTTGGCGAAAGGAACCCATCCCTACCATTATATTTTCTGGAATATGTCATGGTCCCCTGACAGCCGTCGGATCGTCTTCAAGGGCAAGCTTGACAGTCGTCATGAAATCGCAATCGTCCACCTCGGCAAGCCGCCACATCTACGCCGCCGCTTCGCAACCAAGGAAGACATGGCAAGCGATCTCGCATGGTCACCCGATGGTCGCCAAATCTTCTTCAGCATGTATTCGCGCCCGCATCTACACCATTTGATCTATCAGCTCGCTCTGGAATCGAACGATCCGCCAAATGTTGTCCCAGAGGCGAATACGTCCATGCCATGGTCGCATATTGAGATCAGCCCGAATAATCAATTCATGGTACTATCAACTTCCGGCCCAAATACCGACTAAAACCGCGGGAAAAATCGCTCCGCTCGAGGCAACACGATTTTGGCAGCAAAACCCAAGATCGAACTTAGGCCAGGGCATGGTGTCCCTTGAGTAATTTCGCAGCAGCGGCTAAAATCTCGGATTGTCCGAGGAAAATTCGTATTCTGGTACAGAAAAAATGGCACATAAGAAAGGTCAAGGATCGAGCCGCAACGGGCGCG
>JAYZAR010000078.1:0-45528 GCA_036339635.1 Planctomycetota bacterium
AATCCGGTCGGGCGATTAAATGATCTTTGATAAACTACCCTATCAGCTCTTAATGGACTGAAATCAGGTAGTTCACAACGCAGCAATCCGGAACCATCATTTCGATCGATCTTCCAGGGACTCCTTAGCTGCATGACATGCATAACAGATGGAAACCCAAGGAGGAACGTTTCATGCGAACTCAGGACGAACTTAACAGACCGCCATCGCTATCGTCGGAACCTGGAAAGAGATCGTCAAGACCACCAAAGATCTGGATTTTATCGCCCTCGGATAACTCATACTCATCCTCGGCCAAGATCCGTTGTTGAACTTGCCCCTCATCCAGAATCTCAAGTAAAGCCTCATCATTTGCTTTGTCGTATGTTACGGTCACCATGTCGACTCCGGCGAAGCCACCAGTGACCCCGACAAAGACTTGTTTGCCCTCGATATCCAGCAGAGCAAACGCCCCTCTGGGATTACCGTTTTCATCCAGGTTGTCGTAATTCGATGACAGCAAATTATTGGTGTCCAGAGCTCGGCCTTTACTCACCACATGCCAGTCAATCCCAACGATGTTTTCGCCACCCAGTGGACCCTGAATTGTCACGGATTGATCAATACGGGTAACCTTCAGAACTCCTCCCTCGTTTTCTCTCGACATCACCACATGATCATCATCGCCGATCAAATCGACGCCCGGTGGATCAACCAACCGCAAGTGGAAGTCGCCTGGTGGCAGAGAATCAAAACCATACGCCCCAGTAATACCGGTCTGGGTGGTCATTCGAATTTCTTCACCCGTTACGTTTTCGCTCGCTGCAGAATAGAGTTCAATAATCAGCCCAGCGAAACCGACTTCATCGATATCTTTGACACCGTTGCGGATCTCCTCAGCGCCATTCAACGCGACATCGATACCATTCTCGAGGTGATCCTCAAAAACCAAGCCGCTGATCGTGGACGGCACAAACCTGAGGTAATTCACCTTTCCGGACGCTGAAGCAGTTTTCCCCTGTTGGTCGACAATGGTGTATTGGAAGGTTACTTCCCCCTCAAAGTCCAATGCCGGTGTGATCGTGACCTCCCCGGTCGCTAGGTCGACACTGAAGTCCAGTACGTTTTCAGACGCACTGGTCAATGTCGCGCTCTGCAAGCTGATGAAATCGCTATCCCCCTCGCCGTCACCAGCATCATTATTCTCTAGGAGATTAACAACAACCACCTGATCAACGACTGCAATGCGACTGATGTCCTCTGCATTGGGCGGATCATTGAAACCGACAATCACAATCGTTGCTGTTTGAGCAACGGACGCACCAGCCGGATCCTTAATCAGGAATCTGTATTCCACCGTTTCAGTTTCGCCGTCCAGCAAATACCCGTAGAACGTTGGATCGACCTGCAATGAATTTCCGACCGGTGTGATTCCCCCCGCATTTCCATCATTCACAACATTCAACTCGGCAACGGACAAATCGTCTCCGTCTGGATCACTGGAACCAGCCAAAAGGTCGACCAGCCCTGGAGGATCCTGTTCGTTGAAAGTCGCTTCGATCGGGTCACCCGCGATTGGGGCTTCATTGACGTTGGTGACGTTGATCGTGATCAATGCTGTATCACTCAGCTCGCCGTCCGAGACGGTAACGTCGAGACCGTACTGATTCGTCATTTCGAAGTTGAGTGAACCGGCCGTAGTCACCTGCCCACTCGCTGAATCGACACTGAAGACACTATCACCGCTACCGCCGGTGACTGTATAAGTCAAACTGGTGCCATCCGGATCCGTCGCTTCAATCGTTCCTACAACTGTACCACTCGGCACGTTTTCTGCAACCGTAAAGACTTGATCTTCGACAGTCGGAGCCTCGTTCACATTGTTGACGTTAATGGTGATGGTCGCGGTCGCATTTAGATCGCCAGGATCGCTAACGCGAACCGTCAATACATAAGTCGATTCGGTTTCAAAATCGAGACTGCCAGCAACGGTAATATCCCCGGTGTTCGCATCGATGCCGAACTTCCCGGCCGCGTTGCCATCAGTAATTACATAAGTCAGTGGATCGCCATCAGGATCATTAGCAATGACTTTCCCAACCACAGTGTCCACTGGTGAGTTTTCATCAACATCGAATGTTTGATCGTTCACCGTTGGCGGCTGTGGAACATCAGTCACATTGACTGTAATGACTGCCGAAGCTGCGTTTGTTCCATCCGAAACTTGTACGGTGAACACGACCTGTGTCTCTGGGACCAATTGATCTGTGGCAACGCTCAACTCACCAGTATCGGAAACACTAATGATTGCACCGTTTTCACCCGCTGTGACCGTAAACGTCAAGTCAGCACCCTCGGGATCGGTCGCCGCAATCGTACCGAATACCGTCCCTTGTGGAGCTGTTTCATTCACGCTGAAGGATTGATCGTTAATGACAGGGACTTCATTGATATTCGTCAGGTTGACCGTCACGATTTGCGTGTCGGTCAATCCGCCATTGTCAGCAACCTGAATCCCCAAGTCGAATTTTGGATTGACTTCAAAATCAATCGCCGAATTCGTCTTTACCCTCAACTCACCTGTCGAAGAATCGATCTCAAATGCATCCCCGTTGTTCCCGCTGACAATCGAAAAGGTCAACGTGTCACCCTCATCAGGATCGCTTGCAACAACCGTTCCAACGGGTGTAGGCGCCGTCGTGTTCTCTGGGATCGTGAAGGACTGACCCAGTTCGATCGATGGTTTTAGATTTGGATCGGTAACACCCGTGATGGTGATGGTTGCTTTCTGCGCGACCGTTCCGCCTCGTACGTCCACGACGTCGTAATTGTAAACAACAACTTCGGTCTCGTTGTCGTTTAAGAATCGATAGCTCGATGGATCAACCGTAAGCGTGTTACCGTTCTGTGTAATGCCACTACCATTGCCTGATTCGAGCGTGAGCCCAGCAACACTCAAGCCCGCATCGTCGCCATCTGGATCACTTGCGAATTGCAACAAATCAACGCTGCTCTCCGGATCCGTCTCAACGAACGTTGCCGCCACCTCTTCGGTCACGATCGGCAGTTCGTTCGGCGTCTTCGTACTGAGTATTAATGTTGCAACGCCATTATTAGCGTTCCCCAATTCTTGCCCCAAGCCACCCTCGACGGTCTCCGCCAGAACGTTATCGGCAATTCGTTGATTGTCGTAACCGTAAAGCAGGAGGAATTCATTCTCGTTCGACGCTGCTTCGATCGATGCTGTCACGTCGACTTCCGGTGCGTTGACCTTTACCTTCAAGCTAAACGAGTCAAATGGCTCGTCAAACTCACCTAATTCCGGAATCCCACCGCCTTGACCCGGAATTCCACCCAAGCCACCGACTGCAATGAAGCCACCTTGATTCTCACCTCCCGCATTGGGATCGTAGCTCCCGCCGTCCCCAGAAAGCAAGATCTTGTAAAAGGGCTCTCCGAATCCATCGGGACTACTGTCAAACGAGTTACTTCGAAAATCGATGCTATAGGGCACTGCGTCAGAATTAGGCGATCCGTCGGGAAGCAATGCAGGGGTGACAGTCACCTCACCCGACACAAAGCCCCCGGTATCTGGATTACCATTGGAATCCAGCACATCAAAGGTGATATCAGGTACATCTTGGTTGCCCAGCCCAATGAAAGTCACTCGCTGTGCATTGCCGTCTCCGTCCATTCGATACTGAGAGGAATCATACCCAAACTGCTCCAATGCCTCGGCTAGCAGTGCAGCAAGGTTCTTACCCTCTAATTGCCCAGCGAGTTTTTCGTAAACGAGGGGCCCTGGGTTCTGTACGGGGGCCGGATCTGGGATCGAGAAACGAACCCCATTGGCGCTAGGCCTAAAGCTGCCCGTTAATTCCACCTTCTGCGACTCGTAAAGCACTGGCGTGATCAAACTCGCGTTGTCAAACGTCACATTCGTGATCAATTGAAATGCACCAATGTCTGTCCCGAGACTTGCAGAACGTAGGTCTTCATAGGCAACCTGCAAGTAAACCTCTTGATCGACGCCAACGCTAACAACCCCATTTACTGGGGCAATTTCTCTATCGTCCAAATCACGAACAGTGAGCAGATACTCAACTTCCTTATCTGTAACCCCTTCGATCACGATGGTGGCCGTGTTTTCACTGGAGTCACCGCTTGACTCGATAACGTCATAAACAATTGTAATCGTTGAGCTTTCACCGTCGTTCAGCTCCGAGAATACCTCCGGCAGGACTTGGCCTCTTACTCGCGGAAAACCTGACGGACTTTGATCCGCAGTCAGAGTCTGCGGCAGTGGCGCACCGGGGTTGAAGCCATTCAGGAAAAAGAGGGCGTCATTGGTGACAACGTTGATGTCACCGTCGATCGTGATTTCTTTCAGTACGACGCCACTCAAATTGCCAGAGACCGCGGCCTGCCCCTGCAGCAGATTGAACACGGTTGGCGAATCGTCTTCGCTCAAATCAAGTTCTATAGGCGTGACGGATGGCGCGCCTTCAGCCCGAGCCAGAGCATTGATTACCCCCAAGGCGTCCGAGGCAGTTATCTCAGAGTCACCATTCACGTCGTAATGGAAATTGGGTGCACCGTTGTCATTACTAGTCAGCCCACCTTGCTCGCCCTCGGCACCTTGGCCGCGAGCCAAGAAATTGACGACACCAAGCGCATCCCGAACGCTGATCACGCCATCGTCGTTTACGTCGTAGGGGTTAAAGTTCTGACTGGCCAATATCCCTCCGGCGAGTAAATTCCGCTTCTCCAGGGTCTCACTCCGCAACCGACGGTTCATTGCATCTGCGCGACGGCTGTCCAAGACACGTCGTCGCCGCTTGCCGGAAGCCAGTAATCCTGAGCGACGAACTAGTTGACGCAAATCTTTCATCTGATATTTCTCGAGAAATTGCAGTGGAAGGACGGGGAGATAAAGTGTTGAAACCCCGTTTGGCGGGACAGACATCACTCGCAAAAACGCCGCGAGGGACAAAGCCTACCCATTCGGTATATGTTATTTCGGCCGTTCTGTTTATCAATGACTGTATTCAATTCAGGGCAATTAGAGCCGTGACCAAACGGTTAGACGAACGATTGGAGAAAAGGTTCCGATAAATCAGGACAATCAGAATCCGCTCGCTCTGCCAATTCTGTCGAAATCCTCGAGCCCAGCAACGTCCCTGGATGATGTGAAAAGCTTGCAATCTTCCCCTCCGAGCCACTCTCCAGGGCCAATCCAACCTCCCCGCCAGCCAGAAAGTTACTGCTGAGGAGCCCCAAACGAAATGCCCCACCGACCGAAAAGGCAAATGAACCGCCAATTTGTTCTCCACTCGCCCCATCCATACTTTCCGCCTCACTCTGGCGGGCGAGTTGATTGATCACAACGAGGGCATCCGACGCAGAGACAAATCCATCATTGGTCGTGTCAACATTAAAGCCATCCGTTTCGCCCGCCGATAAACGCCGCGAACCGTATCGATCCATGTCATTGATCACAACCAAGGCATCGCGAGATGAGACCACGCCATCGCCATTGGTGTCGTATTGGTTGAACGAGTTGTAGCGAATGCTGTCCACTCGCTGTGCCGCGGCCAGGATGATCGAACTTCCACCATCGACAACCTCGATGGGGACTGGATTGGAGTCGTACCGATGAATCACGTTCTCGGAGATCAGTTCCACGTGGTACTCACCATCGGGAAGATTTTCAAACTGAAAGCCACCGCCGGAAAGAACTACTACCTCGTCCTGGAACCCGAAGTTCATCTGGGTCAGGACCACCTCAGTCCCCGCATGCCCGAACGCTCTGACCTTGGCAATCCGTCCTAAAGGATCGTGAATCGTTACTTGTGAGTCGAGCGCTGGACTGATCGCTTGGCTTGTCACGCGATGAAGAAACTGCCCATCCGTGTCATAGGCCTCCAATCGCAAGAAACCTTCCTGGCCAGTGACCGAAGCGGAAAATGTGACCTCACCTACTGGTTCACTAAAGGCCGTTTCAAACTTGACATCGCCAGACCAACCCTCATTCCAGCTGAGTTCAGCGGTGTCCCACCAGTGAAATGCCTGCGTTGCAGCATCGGTGGCTAGTGCCTGCACACCGACCTCACCGCTATTCTCACCCCCCACGGCTGTAAAGGCGGCGCCGTTACCTTCGGGTAATCCGCCAACTTCCAACTCAGCAGCGTCTACTTCGCCACCGAACAGAGCTGAGCCATCCGTTTGGGTGATCACCACCCTGGTATTTTCCAGAGAGGCTTCCATTTCGCCACGCTGGCCATCTTTGTCTTCATCCAGGAAGGACAGCCCGGTGATGCTTGATGACGAAAATGCAGGCAGAGTCGATGTGCCTGAGATCGTCTCACTGGTGACACCCACTTGGTCATCAACCACACGCCAGTGGATTTCGTCGAATGATTGATCGATCGAAACTGTCTCATCAATCAGTACAACCTGTTCATTCGGCTCAGCTGCCAGTAGCCAAGGCCCCTCATCTAATTGGTATTCCAGCCGGCGAACGCGATTGAGTGTAATGTCGCTCTGTGGACCTGATGAATTCTGGTTCATCAGCGGAACGGCTGAGGCCGTTCCCACAAAGCGATAGGTTGAAGTCGATGCATCGAAGTGGCCGCTGCCCTGCAGATCAAGCGGCACGTCGGCGAGGTCAAAAATACCGTCACCATCACTATCGCGCCAGCCAACCTGAGCTAACGATGCTTCCGCACTGTAGTGGGTGCGGTAAGCCTCCGCCAAAGCGGATCCACCCCGCATAATACTGATATCCTGGACGAATCCAGGCGTGGGGTTGTTAATTGCGTTGTAATTCTGTGCATCGTAATAGCCCCGAGTAGCATCCCATGGAATGCTATTTGAGTACTCATCTCGAGCCCAAAACATGTGTCCCAATTCGTGGGCCATCGTCGAAGCCGGACGCGTGGATGGGGTGACGATAAACAATCCACCAGCGAACGCGAAAGCACCACGAAACCGCCCCGACTTAAAAAGACCAGTGAAGTCATCCGATGAGTCAACGACAAATATGGTAAACGACCAATCCGCATTGTGCTTGATTCGCTGGTCGTGATTGAACTCGCGAACTGCACTTTCCAAGTTCTCACTAACACCCATTGCCTCGCCAACGCCGTAACCGTTGGACTGCAAGAAATCACCAACCCACAGAGAGAAAACTTCACTACTGCCTTCAATGGGTTCGTAAGGAATCTCGAACGGTGACTGGGCAAACGTCTCATCAACCGTGAAATTCAACTCATGATTGGTCTCAAGCTCATCCAACGTGGTCGACCACCAGTTGACCCCCGTTGTGATTCGGCCGATGACCTGATCAATCTCGCCCCCTTCGATGTCCCAATCTTGTGTACTCGTATCGATTCGGCCATCACTTTCAAAGAGCACCGGCGTCACAACGACGTTTCCCAACAAGAATTCGCCATTATCGATGGGGGTCACACCGATGCTATCAGCGGCCAATAACTGCCGATTCTCCAGTCTCTCGACTCGAACCGGTCGAAACCGTCGTCGAATTCGCTTTGGTTTTCTTCGCAGCATTTGGCAGATTAGAAGAGGAAAAAACATGCTGTACTTAGAGAATAGCTCGCCTATCCCAAACCGGAATGGTCGCCTACTCCCTTAGACGCGGGAAATCCGTTTGAATCGCGCAAAATCCGGTAAATTTTGCTAAACCGAATTTCCAAACACCCTCGGTATCTGCTGAACAGTGTACCTTCGCATGCCGAGTGTCCTTGCCGAAGGATGGCGAAACGCCAAAAACGACAGCAAGATCTGCCCACCGGGACCGTTCAAGCTCGGCCCCGTAAGCAACGGCAATCATTGCATTGCGATCCGCTATTGGCCAGTTTCCCCATCACTTGGCCAGTTTCCCCATCTATAGGCTGGGTTCCCCACCAAACTCGAGGCCCCAGCCAGTTCAGCAGCTACGACTAGAAATCGGCAAACATCTGATCGAGAGCGGTGTTTTCTCCCTCCTCGCGAATTGACGCTGTGTCCTCTGCCAAGGAGTCAACGAGAGAGTCAACTGCGACCACAGGGGCACTGTCGAACACACTCACCGCCTCCGCGGATGATTCAACTTCAGACACCGTGTCCTGCGATGTTGAAATCGGATCGTCATCCGAATCAGCTGACTGACTTTCAGCGATCAGCAGATCACCGAGGTAGGTCGAATTGGATGCCATCACGCCACCAGCCAGTGGCATGAAAGAGGATCCACTCGACATTCCAACCATCTCCCCCTCGCCAGCCGCGAAGATGTCACCCAAACGATTGATCACGTTCAATGCATCGATCGGCGTGACACGACTGTCGCCATTGACGTCTGGGAAAGGAGGTAGATCCGCTGGAATCGGTGGCGAATCAAGCAGGATGTTGCCTCCGTTACGATCAATCGAGTTAATGATGAGCAGGGCATCCAGAGGTGTTACCGCATTGCTGGCGTTGACATCCCATCGGTTGTTTGGGTTCTGGAATGGATTGTTACCCACCACCAATTTAATGTCCTCAACTTCTCCGCTGTCGGCATCACCATTGGGGCCGAGATTGTCTTCTTCACTCAACCTGAAGCGAGCGAATATCTCACCCGTTGCGGCGGTTGCCGGAACCGGAATGCTAACCACATTGACATTCCGCTCAGGACCAGCCGGATCGTTTGGATCGACCGGGTCAGGATCACTGAAGCTGGCAAGCGAATTAAATCGCCGTACTTCATTCGGCTGGTCTCCAAAGACACCATTGCCATTCCAATCAAACCAAGCGTCCACAGAGAAAGAGCGGCCATCCTGATTGAACACACTGATTTCGAAGTTCGAGATAAACCCTGGTTGTAGGGTACCGACGAGCTCCACGCCGTTATCTTCATCCGCATCTGGCAAACGAGCATTTTCATCTTCCGTGATCGGTCGATCGTTTGGATTTGACGAATCTGGTCGCCACAGAGCAAAGTCATCGTCAACGAGGTGTCGTGGCCCATTCTCACCAGCGGTCGACGTATACGGGCTTGGAGCATCGCCGTAGTCATAACCACCACCGATGAAGATCACCAACTCGCCGAATAAGGCTTGATTACCGACCTCATCGCTGATGCGATCCTCCACGATAGATGTGCCGCGAATCAACTCAGCACCCTCGATCAACACCCGATCACCCACCAAGCTTCGGTTGACATCGAGTTTGGCCAATGCTTCGCTGAATGCTTCGGCGATTTGCGAAGCTGAACCGTCCAATGGCACAACCACGGGGATTGGTGTTGACTGGCCAGCAATTCCAATCTGTGTCAATGCCGTATCTCTCAAATCAATCGACACATTGGAGGTATCAACCCCAGTCAACGTCACATCACCGCCGCCAACATTCTGAGCAACCAATCCCAATTGTGACTGGTTGATCGAGTTAGCGACCGCATTAGCAAAACCATCCAGCGAAATGTCAAAGATCGGGATCAGCGTTGAGCCTGCGACATCCTGCAAACCGTCGAAATCAATTTCAAATGTGACTGCGATCGGACCACGTGAGATCGTGAACGACTGTCCGTCCTCAACAGCAGGACTCAAATCGGCTCCGTCCGTTGGAATGCTCAATCCAAACCCAGGTGATGTTCCGATCCTTCCAAGTCCATCGACAATCACCGAGTTGGTAGCCGATGTGACGCCAATTGGATTCGCGAGCCCAGTAATCCGGAAGCTACGCGAAGAGGCAACCAATTGAACTTGCAAACCGGAGTTGTTGACCACATTGGTCAACGCCGCAAGCAGGATCTGAGGTGAGGTAAAGAACGGGACGGGCACGGCGACATTGCCGGCATTGACTGCACCATCAACATCAAACTCGAACGTTTGCTCCGTTGCTCCGTCGAAGATCGTGACCGTTTCCCCATCGGCAAACGGCGCTACAGTGTCAGCGAGTTCAACATCCAGAGAGAATTCTGTAATCTTGAATGCATCATTCAACGGGTTTCCATTCAAAGAAACCGGTCGAGCGAAGGCCAAGGAAGTCTTCGCATCTGCACGCTCAAGCTGACCACGAAGTTCCAGACGATCGCCGTTGACTGAAACGTCGACTAGTAATTCAGAATCATTAATCGTTGTCGCGAGAGCATCCGAAATTTCTGACAACCTAGCAGCTTCGGACACCAATACCGGAGTACCAAGAACCGGCTGTGCCAAATCAGTCACCAACGTGAAACTTTGTTCGTTGATCCCATCAAAGACGGCCAAGCTTTGACCGACAATGCTGACCCCAGTCAGTTCTTCGGACGGAATCACGTCGGCACCGAAGTAAGCCGTCGCACCCCGCACGGTGAATAACTCACTTGCCTTGACCACCGAGTCACGCAACTGAATCCTGTTACCCATAGCCGTGGCGAATAGCTTGACGGATGACAAATTAATTTGTTCAGCCACCGCTGAAGCAATTTGCTCTGCCGTTGCAGATTCACCAACGCGAACCGGCACTTCCCCAGCGTCCAAGATTACGTCGATGTTCGCGTTGTCGGTGGTTACATGGAACACGGTCGATTCCGCGGCATGCCCATCGAACACTTCCAGTTTTTGACCTTCAATATTTGGGAACTGGAAGCCCAAGAAATCAAAGCTCAATGCTTCTTCCGAGAGGGAAATACCGATACCGGTGTCGACCTCAGTTAAGTTGCGATTGACCACTTCCGGGTTTGAAGTTGGCAGACTGATTTCGGTGAGAGCCCCATCGGCGTAGCTAGTGCCAGGTTGCCCCTGAAGAATGCCCGTCTCGTTACCCAAGAACTCAATGGTGTAAACCGAGTTGTCAAGCCAAATACCTGCCAAGGGTGTCAGGCGAATAATGTTGTCGGCCGGCTCGTAGGAGAATCGATAATCGACACCCTCAATCAAAGTTTCCGTTGCATTGCTGCCAGCCTGCAATCGGGTCAGCAAAATCAAGGAACCGTTGATGCTTCCGTCGTCGACGCCAACTCCCGAACTCGGATCAGCCGGTGTGATCCCATCGATCAGCTGAATCTCAAAGGAATTGAACACGGTTCCAATCGTGGAAACGCGACCGCTGTCAATCAACAAGTCATCACCCCGAGGCTTGATCAACGACAGTCTTGGACCGATCGAGTCCGCACGGTCCTCCGCACCGCGATCTTTAAAGACTTTCGCACCCACACCAGGTGGAGTATCGACATTGGGATCATCAACCCGCAACTGACCATTCAGGTCGATGCTAGGTGCGATAATTGGAACTGGTGGTAGACCAATCGCACCACGCAGCGTCAACAACGATGCTCGATCTTGCAACGAGTCAATCGAACTATCAATAGTCGTTGCACCATGTTGTGGCGTAAACACCAAGCCGCTGGCATCAACGAAGATCTCTTCCGAACCATCGATAATCTGAGCCGCCAAGCCCAACGAAGCCTCGTCTGTACCATTCGCGTTGGCTACATTGTTGAAGTAACCGCTTCCGCCAATCACCGTCCGGTCACGCGAAACATCGCCGGGCGTTGACAGCGAAACATTGACGCCGGTGGCAAAGTTGGCCACGACGTTATTCAACAAGGTAGGGCCAGAGTTTTGCGTGACCACAACCCCGTCGCCACCGGGCGTGAACTGAGTCGCTGGAGTCGTGGATAGTGCACCGATCGCATCGATGTCGGCACCCGCGGCACCAAACGCTGCTGTTGGCTCATCTGCGGGCGTCACGACATCAATCAAGCGAACGAATGAGAATCGTTCACGCGAGCCAAAACCAAACTGATCCAGATCAATCAATCCGTCAAAGCCATTCGCGTTGCCCACAAAGAAGAAATCCTCGCCGTTTCGGCTGACTTCGACACGCACCGTCTCACTCGCGCCCGTTTCGTAAATCACCAAGTCGGCGGCCGGCGAGTCATTTCCGGTCAAGAAGTTGTCAGTGAAGAGGAAGGTTGCTTCACCACCAGTGCCAAGCGACAGAGTGAAGTCCCCATTCGTAGGTTCAGCTCCTTGGCCGAACCCATCAGGTGAACTGAGTGCTGCCGATGGATTGGTGAAAACACCATCGACGTCGCCGCCCAGATCCACCGAAACAACTTGGTCGGCGAAGGAAATGCCGCCACGCTCGTATAGGGTTCCACTGAATACTTGAGGACCGAGGTCAGGGCCGGGCTCTGCCAAACCACCCACCAACGTGTTGTTCACAATTTGATCGTATCCAACAGGGTTATTCAACGCTCCGCCACCACCGTTGATTCCCTCGATCGTAACACCCGCAACAGCGTTAAAGGCTAGAACGTTGTTTTGCACCACGACACCAGGAATCAAACCCTCTGTATTCAGTTCGATTAAGTTTCGCGGGTAAGTCAACGCCGAGGGGAAAGCATCTTGTGTATCACCGGAAAGAACATTGGCGGTCGCGTCTCGCGTGATCGCGACGCCATTCTCCTGATTGAACAGGAACCGACTGTTCTCGATCAAGATGATCCCTTGTTCATCCCGCTCACGATTCGCGTCACCTCGAAGCCCAAAGGTTGTCACCTCACCAAACGAGGGCGAAATCTCATCGAAACTAATGTCGCCGTACAGATTGATCTTTGAATCTAGGAAGTCACGTGCTTCATCCGAATCAGGCGTTACCGTGGTGTTCCCACGGGTCGCGTTGACGGCCAAAACCGATTGAACGCTCGATGAATTCAACGTACTGATCACCGCATCGGCAACATCGTTCGCTGTTGCCTCGGCCGTCAATTCGATCAGGATCGCATTAGGATCAGCCAGCCCATTGAAGTTACCCTCAGGATCAGCGATATCGAACTCAAAGTTGACTTGATTGAACGAATCAAAAATCGAGAAGGAAGCACCGTCGAGAAGACCTGAAGCAGGCAGAGCCTGAAGCGTCACACCCGCGGCGAGTCGATCGTTGGTGTCAAAGGTGCGGAATTGTGCTGGGGCATCACCAAGCCCACGTGTCACTAACCCACTGTTCACGTATTCACTACCGTCCCGAATTTCGAATTGGTAGGCACCGCTGGTAGTCGGCTGAGTGGGAGAAACAGGCAGGGTGAACTCGTTCGTACCATCAGCAATGAAGTTGGCATTCGGATCGATCGGATTGGCACTCGTGACCACCTCACCACGTTCAGCGAAACCGATAATGAAGTCATCTAAGTAGACGCCTTCGAAATCGTTGTCTCTTGCTGCATCCAAAAAATCAGCACTGAACTGGAAGCGATCATCCTCTGATCCAAACGGTCCTGAGTCGTCGATACTGAAACCGGCAACACGAACCGTCGTTCCGGCGATCGGAATCGGCGCCGTATCACCGCGAGTGAAACGATTCGCCAACGCCCGACGAACTTGGAACGCCACTTCCGATATCGTCATGAATCGACTTACCGACACGCGATTGTCAGATCCACCGCCAGTACTCGGCGTCACTGTAAACAGATTCGCGGGGCTCGCTGCAAGATCCAACTCAGCCCCGAAGAATTCGACCAGATTCTCATCAGACCGAATTGCTGACTGCAAAGTAATGCTTACCGAGGCCTGATAAGTATCGATCTGGCCAGGCTCTGCGGAGCCGGGGATGCGTGGATCGTAGCTGTCATTCCCGCGACCACTGAAGCCGATGTAGATGACTCCGTCATTAGCAGTCGTCAACTGGACTGTATTGGTTGCAGGATTCGTGATTGATGGGAGTACATCTCCATCACTGTCGAAGAAACGAACAACCGACGTCAGTCCAGGATTCGAGTTCAATTGCAAATCCACTTCGATGACCGCACCAGCCTTCACCTCTAAACGCTGCAAATCAACATCGTCGATATTCGTGGGAGGCGCCGAAGGGTCACTCACCGTTCCAAAGCGACCTGACCCAATGATCGTCAAGTTACCGCCGGTGTAGGGCAGGGGAGTCGCTTCGAATATCAAATCGTTTCGTCCTCGGGCGACATTTGGATCATCGCTCGGGTCAGAAAAATTAAATCCATTGACCTCGGGATTCGGTGGTAGATTCCTTTGAATCTCGAGAGATACGGTCTCGGCGATTTGGTTGGCTGTCAGCCCATTCAAAGCAAATCCAGGATTCGCGGCCAGCAAGTCAATCCCTATCTGAGGTGCAGTGACGCTGCGATTGCCATCGTCAAGGACATAGTCTTGTCCATCGATTGTTACAACCGCGACTTCACTCGGATCGGTGTAGAGTTCCGCGAGGACCTGCCCTGAAGGGAACGAGATCGTGGGAGCCAAGTCGACGACGAATGTTTCGCCATCGATAACAAATTGCAAATCGTCTGACTTTGCCAAGGCAGCTCCGCTGATCACCCGCAGTGACTCTGACGTCGTTGCCGTGGTCCCTTGAGTCGAGAACTCGACTCGTAAACTCAGCCCCGATTGTCCGGCAAACTCACCGAGAGGAACCCGAGCTTGTCGCCAAGTTGAGTTGACGGAACCGTTGATGTCATACAATTGCTGGACATCAACATCAATATCGTCCGGCTCGAACGGGTCGTCCGGATCTGCATACGCCGGAAAAATGAATGGGTTTGGATCATCAAACTCATCATCGCCCACCAGACTTTCAAGTGCCAAGTTGTTGGTCGCTACCAGATGTTCGACTCCCTCACTGGTCGTCACGTAAACACGAAGTGCATCTTGGCCATCTACGGCCGAGGTCTCCATAAAGTAATTGAAGTACAGCATTGGGAGGTCATCGGATGCATAGTCTTCTAAAGAGAAGGAATTGCTTTGAATCACACCCTTCGTGCCACCTGGCACATTGAAGGTTCTCTCGAAACCTCCGCCGTCCAGGCGAGCTTCAACAGTCGGTCGCTCCACAGGATCTGGGTACAACCTGCCGAATGCCCCATCCTCGTAGGTGAATGCCAGACTCGTGCCGCCTTCAATTGGAATCCGAGCATTATTGAAGAGCGGATCGATGCCGTGGCCCAAATCGTCGCCCCGAGTCCCCGTCGCGTGCCACATATTGAAATCAACAACACTGAAGTCTAGTCCTCTGGCACCAAACAGGCCCGTTGAAATTCGACTACGGCCGCCAGCGAAGACCGGCTGCAATTCACCACGCGTATTGAAAGCCAGGATGTCACCAAAACCAGTGATCCCAAATAGCAATTGGTGAAGTGCTCCGTTCTGGAGACTCACGGGCCCAGCCCGCAAACCTTCAAAGTTGATACCAACCAAATCCGTTGCCGTATCAACATAAGTCCCAATCTCACGATTGCCATTCGTCAGCAGAGTACCAGCACCTACCCGGTACAATTCACCACGGTCGCTAACAGCAAACATCGTGTCATTGACAACCTCGATCCCCGTAATCTGCCCGCCCAACTGAATCCCACCAGCGGTCAGGTTGCCTGTCGCGTTGAGGATAAAGCCATTTCCAATCGCCAACGAGCGGCCGTTTGGAGTGGCCGAAACATTGTTCAGTCTTCCTTCATCGGATGCCTGATTGACGGCCAGCGAGATTCGCTCGCCGATCGTTTCGACCGTATCAGTGGGCAACAACAAGATGGCAATGTTATCACCGTCAACGCCCGGCTCACCAATTTGCGTGAGTGCTAGCGAATCAACATCCAAGCTCACTGCGGTCGGGAACGCGATTTGCGTCCCTGCATCGGAGACAGGGATGTCCGTTTCGCGGCGAATGACATCGGCGAGTACAGAAATCAAAGATTGAGAACTAGTCGATTCACTGACACGCACCTCAATTGCTGACGGGTTGTTTTTACCTTCATTCCCCTCGATCGTCACCCCAGTTCCATCGACCGCCAAACCCAGAGGTGCAGTATCGAAGAAGACCTCGGCGCCGAGTGACTGACTTGTGATTCCTTCCACGTTCGCGGTAATTTCGCTTGCCAAGTCTTGGGCGATCGCGTCAATTTCCCGCGTCGTGCCAACAGGATTGACCAGGGAAATCGCGATATTATCGCCTTGCGGTGCGCCGAATCGAACAAATTCAAAGACGACTGGGACGTTATCTGTTCCCGATACCGTAACCGTCGTTCCATCATTCAAGAATCCAGCCGGCGTGACTGGGCTGAGTTGCAAACTCTGACCGGTATTGAATTCAAAAAGAACATTATCAATGGTCACCGTATCACCGTCACGAACCGGCTGGTTACCATTTGCGACCAACGTGAAGCCTTGGTCGAACTCAAACGTTACGGCGTTTGTTACATCCGTTAAGACAAACCGATCACCATCGACCAAACTCGGCGTCGCAATACCATTTCTATTCACCTCGGTTGCATTCGTGATACCGAGCTGAGTTGCACGTGAGTTCAAGTTGAACTCCGTGTCAATCTGACCAACTTCACGCGGATTTGTACCGGCACCTGCATCAAATCGAGCGCGATCGTAAGTCGGGCCATCGACTTCACCCGTCGCATCGTCAAATCGATAAAGGATATTTTCGAAGTAACTCAGACCAAGCCGGTCAATCGGCCGATTGCCAACAAAGAATCCTCGCTCTTCACCAATCAATTCGGAAATGGAGATCGCTTCGACCTGCACACCGTCATCACTTTCCTGATCCAATTGTTCGTTCTCAGGAGCCTCATCTTGCAGATGGAAGGTCTCGATTTCCATCACACCGACGGTGGTCAGCTCAACTTCATCGGTATCAGGCGTCTCAAAGGTATTGATCCTCACATACTCGGAGGAATCGTCGCCGATCTCTGGGCCGTTATTCGTGTAACCAAACAGTTCACCGTTGGCACGGAATGCAACATCTTGAATGAAGTCGTCGTCGTCGATGCCAACAAATTCCCCTAAACCATCGCGTGAGTACCTTGCACCTGTAAACGGATTAACAATGTGCAGCCGTGTCCCTGTATTCACGTACAACATGACGTCGTCGAGTGAATAAGGAACGACGGCATCGTTGCCGAACAAGATCGGCAACTCTGGAGCCGATGCTGTTCCCCCACCGGAAAAACCGATCCGATCTTCAGCGATTCGATCGATGGAATCCAAAGGCTCAACCCGCAGCAACGGATTGGTGGAGTCGGCATCAAAGAACCGCCCCAATTGCTCGGGCACGCTGTCTTGATTGCTGATCGCAATATAATAGGTTCCTTCATTCAATTCTGCGGAACCGATAAACGGATCGTTCGTGCCGAAGGACCCTCTCGATAGGTCACTGGCACCAACCAGATCTTGAGAGTTGGTCGCAGCCGGTGGCTGATCATCTGCGATGTTGCTGTCTGTTCCCCACAACACGAGCTGTCGAGCTTGATTGAAAACGTAAATGGCGGTGTCCGCACGAGCAACGCCATCGGCATAATCAAGATCGAAGATCGTCGACAGATACAACTGAGCCGCATCACGAGTCAGTTGCTCATAGTTAATTGTGAATTGGTACCAGTCAACATCGGTGCTGCCGTCCAGAATCCCCCCAACGCTCTTTGCCAATCGGTCACTGGCAAGCGGGCTGGCAGGGTTGTCCAAAACAACGTCCGTACCGATCGGCCGAGGGAGCAGAAGCGGGTTAGCACCCGTCGGGGTGCTGGTATCGAATTGAGTTTCATACAGGCCCAATCGCTGAGCAGCAGCAAGTGTTTCATTGGGAGCCAGCTTCTCAAATTCATCTGCGGCGATTGGACTATGGGTAGGTCCACCAATCACTTGAACGCCATTTACAGCGAAGCGAACATCGCTGAATCGTACTTGTGTTCCAGCAAACACGTCTGTTTCGCCGAGACGGATCTGCATTTGATATGCACCGCTCGTCAACCCACCTCGCAGTTGGCTAGCATCAATTAAAGAGTTGTCGCCGGACACGTCACTGTTGGCACTTCGAACGCGTACGTGATAAAGGAAACGCTGACCAATCGAACCGGGCAGGACCAGTCGCATCCCGGCATCACGCGGGTTGGTCGAATAGTCGTCTTGGAAATCAGCATCAGGCGATCCAGGTGGAATCACGTCAGGATTCAACGCTCGTGCGGCGGTTGGGTTGAATCCGCCCTCACCAATCAAGCGATCTGTGTCACCCTTGGCCTCTGACAACGAGTCATCCGACAGAACCCGCACAAGGCCGTTGGCATCAATCAGTTCAATCACCGTGTCCAAGCGAGAATTGGTGCGGTCGATGTCCAACCAAATCTCGACACCTGCTTCACCAATGAAGGAATAGACGTCCAGATCACTTGGCTCCGCAATGGTTCCATCAACGATGAAACCAAGTCGACGATTGTTATCGCCAGAGGATTGATCGGGAGCCAACTCCCCGAGGAATTGTGACTGACTCGGAATTGGGTTTGTGTCGTTGACGAGCACATTACCTAGGTTCGCTGGCTCCGTTTCACTGGCGATCGCAATATTGGCATCGGAGGCCGCTTCGCGAATCGTGATTCCATCCCAGATCCCAGGAGATGTCACCGCAGTGCTCGTATCGCTAGTCAAATTTCGGATCGGCAGTCCGTCCGGCCCAATCGGCAAACCGTTATTGTCCGTGTCGACATTTGCTTCACCATTCGGCGTAAAGCCTGCCCCGACCGTGTCATCCGATAGTGCTGTCAGCACAACAGGAAAATCAGGGTGACCGACGATTTGCAGGCTACCACCGATACGATCATCGATGTCGATGTATTCGTCTTCCGAGGTTACCAAGGTACCGCCCGCAACGATCCCTGCTTGGCGCCGATTTAAAGTGTCCGGATCGTCACCGTCCTGACTTTGAAACTTCATGACCAAAGAGCCACGAGCATCGCTTTGCAGTCGCAATCCACCCAAAACATGCTGATTCGGAATTTCGATCGTATCACGAACAACGTGAACGATATCGACATCATCCATCACCAATTGGGTAGCGACCTTTCCACCACGAACTTCCAAACCGTTGATGGAAGCGAAGATCGGATCGCCATTTTGATCGACGACAGAATTTTGCAGCAGAGCATCGTTGCTGATGAAATTCCGATTGGTTGGATCGTTCGGATCGACCGTATTCAAGCGTGTTGTACCAATACGATTACCGGAGATCATCGGTCCGGAGTTCCCGTTCAGGGCACTCACACGTCCGAGCATTCCCGTGTTTCGCCCGGCATCGATCACCTCGTCCGCAATGAAACTGTTCACATCGAACGTCAGCACTGGGCCGGTGTTATCGACGAACTCGTTGTTCAGCACGACCGGTTGCGACGCACGAACGAAAATGGTCCCGCTTGTGTTGTCGCCTCGACCGACACGGTCGGATCGAACATCATCCGGGTCATTTACAAAGTTTCGTCCGTCTCCATTAATCTCAAGCCGACTATTTGCGATCCGAAGGTCTGATTGCAACGCTTCAATGACATTGAAGGATCCGAAACCACCTTCAATTCGGGTCGAACCACCCCCGCCAGCCAAAGTCACTCGATCGAACGATGCAGCGGCACCGTAAGCAATATGAACGCCACCCCAGTCTCCTGGACCTACTTCCGTACCCTGTTCAACAGTGCTGCTCGTATCAAACGACCCACCCGCTCCATATCGAGCATCATTCAGTGAAGTAAACACGATCGGCTTTGCATCGGTGCCTTCGGCGTACAAATGCCCGCCGAAGGTGACGTCAATTCGAGATCCGCGAAGCTTCACAACGGATCCTGGATCAATGACCAGACTTGGGTCCAAACGTCCAATTTGAACGTTATTGGGAACGATCGGTACAGTTCCAAACTCAGCCGTATCAACAAACGTTACATCGTTGGTATTCAGACGGGCGACTTGCAAATACGGACCGGAATCACCGTTGGCATCTAAAGCGGCACGGTAAAGTCTCCGTCCGGCTAGGCCATGCCCAGCAGGCACAGTCGGCAGCCCGGTTAAACGAATTGAGCCAGCAACATTGGCAGCGACGATCACCGACTCTTCGCTGGCCGCTGTTTCATAACCATTCGTGTCGACAAAGGTCATACGATACCGATACAAACCAGCCGGTACAGAACCAGCGACTCCCGTCGGAGCGGACCGGATAAGCGTTGCACTAGGAGCATCAATACTGGCATTTGGACCGCCGGGATTTCCCTCGATCGCCAAATTCTCTGTCAACACGTGCACGATATCGGTATCGTCAATTCGTGCACTTACATTCAACTGCTCCAGGTTCTCCCCGGTTCGAGTTTCAATCCGAATGAACAAGCCATTGATGCTATTGTCGACGATTTCATTGCCGCGAATGTGCGGCCCGACTCGCCTGACATCAGGAGTAAACGGTGCCGCTGCCTGGAACCGCTGCTCATCAAAACGTGTTTCGGCCAGACTATCGGGGGTCGCTGCAATCGCTGCATCGGCAGAGTCTGAAATACGACTGTTGATGATCGTCGGCCGTGCCGAGGCCAATTCAATCGGAATAACAACGACTTGAGGACCATCGACCGCAACAGCCCCACCGCCGAATTGGATATCAGCGTATTGAATGTGATTCAAGAAGACCCCCGCCTCCTCAAGATTTACCCGACTGTCGTCTCGATTGTCGACATCGCCTCGGATGTCGATTCCGCCCCAATCGCCTGCTTCGGGGGAAGCAGATTGGCTGGTGAACGTAACCGTATTTTCGGGAGTGCCGAGGACTTGGATCGATGTTTCACTGCGGTCAGTTTGCGACGCCTCGGTAGTACTGCCGATGCCAATCCGACTGCGACGCATCAAGAAAGTTGATCCGGCATCAACGACCAACTGGACGCCACGCGGCAGATCCAAGGTGGCTCCATCAGACAGAGGCAAGGCCCGGTTGTCCAACCCGATTTGGTAGGTCCCACCGCCAACAATGCGAACTTGCTTCTTAACAAGATCACCTACCTGATCGTCAATCTGCTGCTCAGCATTAGCGATCGCGTCATCAATATTCGCAAATGGGTTGGTCGACATACCCAACTGCCCACTGCGGGCACCGGTGTACGCCTTATCAACGTAGACCGTGTGGATCGGATCTGAGGGAATGAACCAGAAGTTAAATTCACCACCAGCTTCGCCGTCCGCATCACCATCGAGTGGGATCTGCGACTGATCAACAATTGATCGCTCACCGTCTGCGTCAAAGGTGATCCTGAGCTCGTAATCACCTTCAGTGCGTCCGCCGATCCCGCTGCCACTGATTACCGGATCATAAACGGTGTTGCCCGAAGCACTCACGCCAACCACGTAACGGCCAGACGGCAGTTCTAATTCGATTAAGGAATCATTGCTGAAGTAATCGTCGTTCGCGGCGATTTCCTGGAACTTTCCGTCACCGATGTCTTGGTACAGACGCAAAGCTGTGTCGAGCGAACTGGCGCTTCTGAGACGTTCAGCGACTGTCTGGACGCTTATCGATCCAGATCGTTCCAGCGAGAATTCATACAGGTCAACGTCGTTGCTCTCGGGCCGCAAGAGGTACAAACCGTTGACGATATCCGAAGGACTCGGGAACGACGGTTCATTGTCATCGCCGGGATTCAAGACGGACGCGGTTGCCTGAGTGACCGGCTGAGGCAAATGGTCAGCGTAGCCGTAACCCAACAGCTGGCCGATACCAAGCATCGCACCACGGAAGAATTCTCCTCCCGTTTGGTCGTCGATCGATTCGTCAAAATCTTGGAAATCCATCACGAGCAATTCGTTGCCCGTATCTAAGAATTCTTCGTTGTGCAAGTAAGTATTGCCGAAGTCATCCAGCGGCCGGGTCACGACGGTCACGCCACCCGCAGCACTGTTTTCGATTGGCAGCGTTCCCGCACCATAGATTTCACCAACCGCGATCGAAATGAAGCGATTCTCGGTTAATGGCTGCCCAGCATCATCCAACGGCACTCCATCGGTTTCCACAAACTGAACCCCGAGATACTCGCTGAAAAGCGACAGAACTTCTCTGGCCCGTTGCTTTTGTTCGTCCGTGATCAGGTTGAAGTAGGTTTGATCAAGGTCAGGCTGGAACGACAACCCGCGGTTTGGATCATCCCCACGCCAGTTAGCCTTGAAGTCGTAGAAGATCGTTGAAATACCGTCTTCCTGATCACCGTCCTGCCGCCAAACGTCAAGCGGGACGGTACGATCACGACGCGATGGATCATCGGGCCGTATGAAGCGGACGCCCGGCATTTCATTACCACCAGGAAAATCCAGACCATACACAGTTGGATTTTCGATCGACGCGTTCACCGTCAACGATTTGATTTCGCCAGCAACGCCGTTGATCGCATCAGTGAAGGTGATCGCATTACCTGGTTGGTTCGGATCAGCTCCCGAGTCAACTGCCGTGACGAATGAATCGCCTGGCTCTTGTGTCAAATCGATCGCTTGCGGTGCCGAAGGCATCGCGCGGTCGGACCCGATCCGCAGGCGTGCCGAACCGGTCAAGAACTCACCGGGGTTATCGGGATCTTGCAGACGGGACATAGCGTTCGCAAATTCCAGCCGTGCGATCCGCGTAACGGTGTCAAAGGAAACGCGTTCTGGATGAAACCCGACATCATCGATGTTGCTGACGGTGTCTCGCGTGAAGACCAATTCGTAAAGGGCCGGATCCTCAGCGTTGCTCACCTGCTCATTCAGGTAAACCTCGATGACATTCAACTCAGGGCTAAGTGAGCCATTTGAGTCCCGGCGAACTGGTGCTGGCACGACCGCCGCTACCTGCGGGGCATTGTCGAGCGAAAACTTCGTCCCAAAATTAACACCATTATTGAACGACTCACCCTCCAGATTCTGGAGTGCCCGTGGACCAGACCCAAAGATCTCGATCTGGTAAGTATCTTCAGGCAATGTCTCAGCAAACCTGAACACGACTTCATGAGGCGTATCACCGAGGCCAACATAGCCAGGATTCACAACGGTATCGGTCGCACCTGTTAAAACAAGTGGCGAAAACTGGGTGTCCAAAAGTGGAGTCGATTCCGACCCGGCCTCTAGTCTCGCAGTCAACAAACGGGACGAATCAGCATTGTTGTTGAGCGCGGCGATCAGATCACCAGCCGTCGACTCCTGGCCGGCAGTCGAATCAAGAACGACTTGAACGGAGTTACCTGAGACAGTAACAAACGGCAATTGCCCGGGGACCAGACCTAGATCGGCACGACTGACGGAAATGGAAGTTCCAACCCCAGTCTGGCCGCTGACCGTCGCAGTGAAGCGAGCTCGTAGCGAGCTATTGGTACCCAAGTCGCTCACCGCAAGTGCCGCATTCGCACCATCCAGCAGAATATCGACCCCGCTACCAACCGACGGACCAATTGGGGCTAGCGACGGACCACTGATCTGATCGACTTCGATGAGGGCTGACGCTGCCGGACTGCTAGCAACAGCGGTAATCAAATCCCGCACAACCGAGGGCCGATTGGGATTGTTGTTCAGATCCAACGTAACGATTCGCCTGGCATCATCCACCGAGACGATGACCGCCTGTGAAACCGTTCCACGATCTTCACTTCGAAGACGAACTTCAATGCCGTTGCCGCGAACGCCACTTTCGGCCGAACGGAACTCTGCCAACACCGCCCCGTCGGTTCCAAAGTCTGTGATACTCGAAGCTGATTCAAAGCTTCGGTTGTCACCAGCCCTCGTGATGTTGATCCCGCTCGCAAGCGTGAGCGGATCCAAATCAGAATTGTCATCAAAACGGAAGATCAACTCCCGTGGTGAAGTATTCAGAACTTCACCAGCGCGAAGCAATGAGCCTTCGCTTTGCTGGATACCGACGAGGTCGGGTCCAGCCAAAAGTTGACGTTGCTCCAGCGTTTCTGATAACAAGCGTCGGTCTTTGCGGCGACGTTTGTTACGCAGTCGGCCGATCGAATTGCGATCGCCTTTTTTGATAACGTTGCGAACACTCGGGTCACGGAGAGTCATCAAGCAGCCTCGTATTCAGGTGCCAAGTCAATTGGCTAAAAAATGTTTACTCAGTTCCCGACATACCACTGAATCGTCCTTCGCTAGCAGCATGTCATCTTTGAATCAGTTCTGACCGCCGCCTCGGGAAACGACGGCCAATATTTAAATCACGAAAAAGACGCGCGTCACATCGTGGATAAGGTTAAGGAATTCAAAGTTTGGACCTGCCTCGGAGTGTAGTTAGGGCTCGCCATTACGCAACGAAAATCGCTTGCAGTACTGGGTTTAGGTCAGTTTGAAGCGATAAAAGGGTTTCTGTGGCCCCTCGGATCCACCACTGATCCAACTAACGGGTTGGACTGCACCAGATCTGCAAAAGTTCCGGTCTTGCGAGGTTTGATCTGCCGTTGATACGGTCCCCATTAACAAGCGATCGGCTCGGTGCCACTCGCCAGCCAGTCCACCACCCCACGGGATCACCTGAATCATCTCGGGGGGCTGGACTATGCCACCCTCGTCAGGAAGACCGCTCCAATGGCTGTGACGAACGCCCTTTGCCCTGCAAAATCAACAACGCACCCCCCAAGAACAGGGGCCACTATAGCCGCCTTTCTGACACTGCTGACAGGCGGTTGCCAGTGGGCCGCAAGCAGCCAAAATACGACCGGCGCGCAGCTTTACGAGCAGGGGCAGTATTCCGCTGCATTGCAGCAATTCCAGCAGGTCGTGGCAACGGATCCTGAAAATGCCGACGGGTATTACAACCTGGCCGCTACGAATCATCGCCTTGGAAACCAGCGTCGCGACCCCAATATGTTGGCTCAAGCTGAATCTTTGTACAACCAATGCTTGGACCACCAACCCAATCATGTCGAATGTCACCGCGGGCTCGCAGTGCTACTGGTCGATACCGGCCGACCGGACCGAGCCTTCGACCTAATGAAGAACTGGGCCGCTCAGAACCCCAACTATGCCGATCCGCTGGTCGAATTGGCCCGTCTTTACGAAGAAGCCGGAAAAAGTGACGTCGCAAAAAAATACTTGGAAGATGCCGTCCAACGAGATGCGGGTAATTCCAGGGCTTGGCTGGCCTTGGGGAATCTCCGAGAGCAAAACGGTGACCTAGAGCAGGCGATGAGAAACTATCAGCAAAGCCTAGCTATCAACAATATGCAGCCCAAAGTCTCCGAGCGAGTCGCGATGCTCAGTCGCCAAATCAGCGCGAATTACGAATCAGCCGTCGCTGCCGGACAAACTCAAATCGCTACCCAGCCAAACTTTCAAAGCGGAACCATGATTCGCTAGCGGAACCTGCGAAAGCATTGAAATCGCTCTCCAGCATCCTCCAATCGTCCGTTTCCTCCGCTCGAAGAGCGAATCGGCCGAATTTCGATTTCATACAGATTTCTCGCTTGTTCAGTAGCAAATGTGGCTGGCAAGCAGCCAAGGAAGATGAAAACCAGCTGGATTGATGAAAGCTGGGATCCCAAAAACAAAAAATAATTGAGAACGCGAGACCGGACAAACGCCACTGCATCAGCCCCTCGATTCACGCACACCTAATGAGGTAGATCCCGCAGAAGTCCCCCACGACTACGGGAAAAGCGACCAGACCAGTACATTCTCGGTCGACGACTGGCCAATATCACAGCCGAATGCCCTCCTTACCAATCCCAGCCCTCTCTCACCGCCAAACGTCATTTAGTCATGAAATCGATGGAAAAAATCGTGTCGCTTTGCAAGCGACGGGGCTTTCTGTTTCAGTCCAGCGAGATTTACGGAGGCGTCCAGGGTTTCTGGGACTACGGCCCGCTGGGGGTCGAACTAAAGCGTAATCTCAAAGACGCTTGGTGGAACGACATGTTGACCAGTCACAACGAACTGTTGACATCTGCGGACACGCCCAGCACCTATGAAATGGTAGGGCTCGACTCCACCATCATCATGCATCCACAAGTTTGGAAATGCAGCGGACATTTTGACCTCTTTCACGATCATATGATCGACTGCCGAGAATCCAAACGACGCTACCGTTTCGATCAGGTTCGTGGTCGCTGGGTTGAATACCAAGACGAGAAAATTTTTGTCGCCACGATGGCCGAGGCGGCAGAGGAAGCGGACGATGTACGCCGACGCGGGATGAAGTTTTTCAAACTGCGAAACAAAGATGCGGACAAAATGACGCTGGGTTCCGAATCGATTACTCTCGATCAACTCGACTCGACAACCGATGTTCTTGGTCCAGATGCGAAGAGCCTCGATACGCTGACCGAACCTCGAGAATTCAACTTGATGTTCAAAACCACCTTGGGTGCGTTGGGGGGCGAGGACGACGTGACATTTTTGCGCCCAGAAACAGCGCAAGGCATCTTCGTGAACTTCAAGAATGTGCTCGATAGCAGTCGTGTTCGGGTACCCTTCGGAATTGGGCAAGTGGGCAAAAGTTTCCGCAATGAAATCACGCCTCGAAACTTTACTTTTCGATCAAGAGAATTCGAGCAGATGGAAATCGAGTTCTTCTGCCACCCCGATCAATCCCAAGACTGGTATCGCTTCTGGCGAGATCGCCGATTGGCCTGGTACACATCGCTAGGGCTGTCGAGCGACTCGTTGATCATGCGTGAGCATCACACGGAAGAATTGGCTCACTACAGTATCGGAACTGCTGACATCGAGTACGCGTTTCCGTTTTTGCCTGAAGGAGAGTATGGCGAACTCGAAGGAATTGCCCATCGTGGGGACTTTGATCTTCGTAGCCATATGGAGGGCAAACTGGACCCACGGACGCCCAAAGGCCAACGGATGGAAGTCGAATTGGGTGCAGATGGCAAACCAAAGCATCGAGGTAGTGGAAAAGACCTGAGCTACCGTGATGAACTGACTGGGGAACGGTACATTCCTCATGTGATTGAACCATCTGCTGGCGCCGATCGAGGTGCACTTGCATTTATCTGCGAAGCCTACAGCGAAGACGAAGCCCCCGATGAGAAAGGAAAGATGCAAACCCGAACAGTGATGAAGTTAAATCCCCGCTTGGCGCCGATCAAAGCGGCGGTCTTTCCGCTGGTCAAAAAAGACGGGATGCCCGAAGTCGCGAAGGACATCTACGGCGAGCTCAAAAAGCAGATGAACGTGTTCTACGATGAAAAAGGAGCCGTCGGCAGAAGATATCGCCGCCAGGATGAAGCCGGGACACCATTTTGCATCACCGTGGACACTGAGTCCCTCAGCGAGAAAACCGTTACGGTTCGAGACCGTGACAGTTTGCAGCAGTCACGCGTGCGCATCGATGACTTGGTTGCTGAAATTACACAGCGAATTGAGTCTCACTAATTGAGGTGATCAACGGTGGACAACGAACAACGCGCGGCGGGAGACATCTTATCGGACGATCTCTGCAAGCCTAAGGGAATTGGCATGCGGGCGCGGCTCGCGTTATCAAACCAAAACGTCGTCGGCTCAGCTCGCTGACTAGCTGACATCTGAGAGCAGCGACAACTGCCTTGGACCCTTAGCGCGATAGCCAGCACGATCTATGGTCCAATGCCTCAACACAGAACCCGCCATTGCCATACCGCTGAGGAATGCACCTTCGATGCGGGATCCGTTGCACCAGTCACCGCAAGCGCCCAGACTAGAAACGGGATCCCAAAGGCACTCCTGCGACAGCGGTTTGGAGGCGACAGAGTATCGCCAGCGATGTGCTGTCTCATAATCGCCATCGGATAGCGATTGGCCAATCGTGCTCTCGAGCGCCGAACGCAACTTCTGCCTTGCTACGTCCGGATCCAATTCTAGATTCTGCTTTGACCATTCCGGTGAAGCATGGGCGACGATGCAAGGCGTTTCGTTTCGACCAGGCTTCCGATCGTTCCGAGAAATCCAAGATATCGGCCCGTCGTTCACAAACGCACCATCAAACGGGAGTGTCTCAAGTGCTTTCGCGGCGACAAGCAGGGCCCAACAAGGATCTAACTCGACCTCGCCGACTAGATCAGCAAAATCACTTTCCGCAACCAACGGGGAGGCCTGGGCAGGAGGGCAATTCACAATCACTGTGTCATACCGACCTTGTTCGTGTCCCTGATCATCCAGCAAAAGCCACTTCCCATCCTGTCCGCGTAGCAATTGATCGACCTTCACGCCGTGGGACACGTTTAGATCCTCCGCCAAATGCATTGCGACCGCGTTCATTGAAGGGACTCCGACGTAACGCGGTGTCCCCAGCTTCTCTTCGATCACCTCGCCGTCCGATCCAAGCTCGACAATCCGTCCCATCCACGGCTCAACAAGACCTTTTAAAATCCAACATTGAACGTACCTCGAGAAACGTTGATCTTTGGCCGTAAAATACTGCGCTCCGTGGTCGAACGTAAAACCGTGATCCGGTACGCGGCGTGTTGCCAATCGCCCACCAACGCTGCGGGATTTTTCCAGAACGGTCACATCAATTCCGTGGTCTAGCAAAGTCCGACCACAAATCAATCCTCCAATTCCGGCACCAATCACAGCGACTTTTGGAAGCTTCGCTGCAATCGGGCGATCAACGACACGGAGGTATCGGTTCAAATCAATGCGTTTCAGGTGATCATCAACAGAACGCTCTCGAATCATTCCCGTCACTGGTTTTTCGGGTTTGAATGGCCGATCAAATTGGCCAAAGCACCACAATACTCCGCCGTAGCTGCTGGGATCGCGTCCATCCAACGCGTACCGATGGTTGAGATCCATCGTCATACGCATCGCTTTGGCAGGCGAATTAGCCCAATGCAAGAAAGCTTTCCCCCAAGTCATGCGAACGTTGTTGTGCATTTCACCATGTTTGAGCAAACCCCTTTGGCAGGCGTCCCAAAGGGGGTGGTCGGATCGCCCCCGTGCCAACTGCTCCCATCCATAGTTCCCGGTTCGAGGGTCGCTTGCGTGGTCCTCCAGCGTCTTCTGTGCCCAGTTCGGCAGCGAATCGATCGAATCAATCACATCGATGTTGTGGTAACAAAAGTGAAATGAAAGCTCTCGCCAAATTAATAATTCATCCAGGTATTTTTCGGCACCTCGTTCGTGAGCCTCACGAGCAATTCTCATTGGACTCACCATGCCGAAGTGCAGATACGCACTCATTCGGCTGACGCCACGATGATTTGCAGCGTCATTGCGACGATTCGCATATTGGTCTAACCCATGCTCTTTAAAGCTCTCCCACCTCGCATAGCCTGCACGAGATCCACCAGGCGTGTCGCTAACAGGAGCAATCGCGTGGTCAACCTTCGATCGCCCAATCAATTCCGACAAAGATGCAGCTTGCAAGTCGAGAGGCTTAAATGGCAGCGGTCCTTCGTAAGCTTCGCAGTCGAATATTTGTTCCTCATAAGACATGTCTACCCGCTCGGCGTACATTTGGCGGGTTGCATCACGAAATTCGTATGCCCGGTTGAAGGACTTTTTTATCGTTTGGATCGGCAAGACGCAGGATGCGTCGACCATTGCGATCGGTGTTTTTGTTCCACTCGCCAACCGCTCCATCCATCCTTCAAGCGGCTGGACCGGCATCTCCTCCGACACCAACACTGCTGCCTGCCGCGTGAGCGTCCGAAGGTGTGGACCGCGATCACCCTGCTGCTGCAAATGGAAATATGCCGGTATACCCCGGTCTGCCAATTCCCGCTGAACATCCCGATGACCCTGCAAAATGAACGCGTGGTACCTGTCTGAGGCGTAGGGGTAGTCTTCTGATAGGCCGTGATAGACCAAGAGAGGCAGCCCATTTTGCCTGGCGAGACAGATCGCCACGTCAAGAGCCGGATTCTCGTGACACCTGAGAGCGTTGTGCATCCAATAGAGCACGAAGTCGCCCGGTGCCCGTGCACCCACATCGGTGGGACTTACCCGCCAACGAAAGCGTTCTTTCAGATGCTTAGGAAGCGAACAGTGCACAAAAAATCTCCTAGTATCGGACCTTTTGGAGTTTAGGCGTCAGTCAAGCCTATGCCAAACGAACGCAGATGGCAGACTATTCCCTCGGAATGCCTCTACCGAATCAGGAGTCGAGCGATTCGTCCCCGCGGCAATCCGTCCTCACAGTTGATCGTCGCGAGTCCTTCCCGATTCAAGACACTTGACGCCGCCATCCGACCACTTAGAACAGCTCCCTCCATCGTCGCAGGCCATCCTGTTTCAATCCAATCGCCTGCGAGATGCAACCAAGGCAGCTGGGTTTGAGCTGCGGGCCGTAGTGCTTCGACCTCAGGGCGCACAGAAAAAACCGACAATGGGTCAGTCACAATACGACTTCGCAACAAGTTTGCGTTCCGCGCGGCGGGGAACGCATGACGAATCTCGGCCACCACGGTTTTTAAAAGTTCCGGTTTTTTCATTTGCCGTGCCTGCTGAGAAGCACTGATCACAATCTGGTAGTAAAACGACTGATCTTGGTCTGATTCTTTTTCCCATGGCTGCCGAAACATCCATTGCGAAATCGTGCCAACCATTACCGCATGCTGCTGATCTGTGAATTGTCGATCGAACCATAAATGCAATCCACTGATCGGCGAGGAGGGAATTGCCGCGAAAGCTGTTGCATCGGAAACGAGCTCCGGCGACAGCAATCCCTTCGTTGCATGCCACGGAACGGCCACAACAACATGGTCAGCGGGAATGACTTCGTCATGCTGTGTTTGAATCGCTACCTTCGGATCTGACCGGAGTTGCTTGACAGCGGTTTGCGTTGCGACCGAGACACCCATCGATTCAATCGCCTGACGCAACTCGCGCCCAAATAATTCAGCGAGAGGCTTTCGTGGTACCAGCACATCTGAGGCCCCGACAGAACCTGCAAATCCATCGACGAAGACCTTCCGGGCAACGGCCATGGAAACCACTCTCGGATTTTCTCCCAAGGCGCTCACGAGGATCACGTCCCAAAACTCACGGATGGTCGCGGGATCTTGGCCGGCAGATTCAAGCCATTGGTGGGCCGTCTGACCGACCAGACTTTCGTTTGGTGCTCGGAACAACTTCAACATCGCGCGTTGAATCTGTCGACGTTGACGGAGCGTCAAAAATCGCAGCGACGACAACGCCCCGACAAGATGAAAGGGCGCCGGCAACCACCGCGACGGCGCGAACCGACTTGGTGGATGATCCGGATGCAAAAAAAGGAGCTCCCTGTAACGATGTAATTGGCCACCCAATCCACGCCGGTCAAGCAGGGAAATCAAATTCGCGCAACAGCCCATCGCCACATGTTGGCAGTAATCAACCGATTCCCCGCTTGCCGGATCGCTGAACGATCCCGCTCGCCCTCCGACCGTTTGTTTAGCCTCTAAAACTCTGATCTGGAATTGATCAGGGTACGCATCCGCAAGGGCCTCGGCCGCTGATAAACCTGCCAGGCCTCCACCAACGATAACGATCCGTTTGCGCGGCATTTCGGGAATCGTGTTCACTTTGCTCTCTCTGCCTCATCCACCCCGAATGGCGGGACGGGCAACCGACGAAACATCGGCGGGAAAAAATGTTGAGAAACCAAACCCAAACGCTCCACCGTTGTCAGTCGTATCCTCCGGCGTGTGACAGCGGCTGGATCTTCCGCGATATGGTCCAACAATTTGCGATAGGTCCGCCACATCATGCTGAACATCGGGCGGCCGTCAGGGTTGAGGGAATCCCACACCTCCCAACCTGAACGAAACAACCGCTTGGCTCGTTCAACCTCATCTAAAATCAAGCAACAAAGCCGATTGTCACCCCTTGGGGAAAGCAGGTCATCTTCACTCAACCCGTGCTGTTCGTAATGTTGCCGTGGCAGATAAATTCGCCCCCGCTCGGCATCTTCGGCTACATCCCGCAAAATATTGGTCAACTGAAACGCGAGGCCACAATCAATCGCTGCAGCGTTAGGCAAAGGCCCATCAAACTCCCAAATGTGCAAACAGGCCAACCCCACAGCAGAGGCGACCAGGTAACAGTAGTGTTCCACCTGCTCGTAGGTGTCAAACCTAGTTTTTTGTTGATCCGCGAGAACACCGTCAACGATCTCAAGAAGGTATCGGGACGGTATTTCATACCGCTGCACGGCATCTCGAAGTGCCGGAAAAACCTCTCGCGCGCGGCGATGGAGGTCGACCGGCCACTCGCGAGTCGATCCATCGGGCCCCAAGTCGAGTACGCCCTCTGGTAACACAACCTGATCGAGCGGCCCCTCACCGATCAAGTTGATCGCTGCAGATTTTCGCCACCAATCCAGCTGTTTAGCTCGTAAAGCCGCCGGTTGTTCGCAATCACCCAGATCGTCTGTTGTCCTTGCGAACGCGTATAGTGCCCACATCGCAGCCCGCTTTGGCGGAGGCAGCAACCAAAAGGAACGGTAGAAACTGCTTCCGCTCTGACGCGAAATGCGACGAACTTGACGGTAGCTATCGGCGAGGGAAACGGCAGGCGACATAGACCGTAAGCATACCTGATTGGACCGAAATGGAATTGTCCGCCACCTGTTTCGTTTCCCGCCAGTATCCAGAGCGAACGCGGCGGCTAACACAAAAGCAGAATACCGCAACTGATTGAGCTTTTCCCGTGATAGAAACCAACCGCAAGTCGTTGCCGCCGAATTATCAATGAAACCTTAATCAACGACCAAGCTTTTGATCACAAAATTCGGGTCATGGCGCGGACTAACAGCCAACTCTGCCGCCACTTGCTAACCGTCGGGCGGCGTGACAAAACATCGAAATCAATTCTCCGAATTGCTGCCAGTGTTTCCAATCCGCCGTGGGCGAACAATTTCACATCGCCCGCCAGCCAACTGGGCACGGTTTTTGCTAACGGAAGCCCGCGGCGAAAGTATTGCTCGGCGCGGTCACACTCACTGGCCAACAATTGACGGAGTTGCGGTGATGCTGCCGATTGTCCAACCATCGACTCATCGACACCAAAGCGTTCCATCTGATCCAGCGGGAGATAAATCCTGCCAATCTGATAATCTCGCGCAACATCCTGCCAAAAATTCGCAAGTTGCAGACCTGTGCAGATTTCATCGGAAAGCCGCCCATTCTGAGAGTCGCAGCAATCACCGAGTTGCAACACCAGCCGACCGACCGGGTTGGCCGATCGACGACAGTAATCCAACAATTCATCAAAATCGCGGTAGCGATTTCTTCGCTGATCTTGACGAAAAGCATCCAGCAAATCGTCAAACAGGCACTTGGAAAGATCGAACTGCCGAATCGTGCTGGAAAGGGCAACAAAGAGCGGATCTGCTGGGTGACCCTGGTAGGTTTGGTCCAGATTGATTTGCAAGGCAGCAAGCCGATCCAGCGCTACTTGAGGCGAAGCCGATTCATCTGCCAAATCATCGGCGGTTCGACAAAAAGCGTAAAGGTTGTAAAACGGTTGCCTCAGCCGGGCAGGCAGCAACGCACTGGCCACGAGAAAGTTCTCGTAGTGAGAACGCGCCAGTCGCCTTGTTTCCCGCTCGGCGGCTCGCAGTTCCTCCCCGGATACCGCCGACTCCACCTTTACCGGCTCGTCGAGACACGCCGTATTCGGCCTCGAGACTGGATTCAGGTTAGACGCCGAGGCCCCCTCACGGTTATCTTTGAAATTGTTCATAGCAAAAAGCACCACATCGACGAGATACGCATGAAGATCATCTTGGCGGCGCCGCGAGGTTTCTGCGCAGGCGTAAATATGGCAGTCGATTCTCTCGATCTGACGCTACAAAAATTTGGACCACCAGTCTACGTGTACCACGAAATCGTACACAACCAATTCGTTGTGAATAGCTTCGAGCAGAAAGGTGCGGTCTTCGTCGACTCAGTTGAAGAAGTCCCCCCAGGCAGTGTCCTAATGTTTTCCGCACATGGTGTTTCACCTGAAATCCGCCAAGCGGCTCGCGATCGCAATCTCACCGCCTTAGATGCAACCTGCCCGCTGGTCACAAAGGTTCACCTCGAAGCAATCAAGTTCGCCAAGGCCGGTTACACCATCGTCTTGATCGGACACGAAGGACACGATGAAGTGATTGGGACCATGGGCGAAGCACCCGAAGCAATCATTTTGCTAGAAGATGCCGACGGAGTCGATCAATTGCAAGTGTCAGATGAATCAAAGCTGGCCTACCTAACTCAGACCACGCTTAGTGTGGACGATGCCAATCGCATCATCCAACGCTTAAAACAACGGTTTCCGAATATTGAGAGTCCGCCCAAAGAAGATATCTGCTATGCGACTCAGAATCGCCAAGAAGCAGTTCGCATGCTCAGTGATCAAGCAGATGTGGTCGTGGTACTTGGCAGCCAAAACAGCAGCAACAGCCAACGTTTGCGTGAGCTCGCTTCGGATAAAAAAATCCAGGCACATTTGGCCGATGGACCACAAGACCTGTCCGTCGACTCTTTCCATGCTGACCAGACTGTCTTGATCACTGCTGGAGCAAGTGCGCCTGAATCAGTGGTCCAAGAAACTGTCGATTGGTTGGTCAAGCGATTCAACGCGACGGTCGAATCCCGCGAGATCCGACAAGAAAACGTTAAGTTTCCGCTTCCGAAACCACTGCGTCCGAGCAAGCAGACAGTGAAGGCACGGAGTGATGCCTCGACGGATCAAGCTTGACCATAGAAGTGTGTTGATCACGTGCCGATGCTCAAAACAGACGAAGCCCAATGGAACCATCTTTTCTTTCCTTGATCCCAGCACTGGTCGCAATTAGTTTGGCCTTCATTACTCGCCAAGTCCTGGTAGCGCTTTTTTTGGGCATCGTTTCTGGCGGTTTCGTGATGTGGTACCAGTCGAAAGACATCACACAAGCGAACATCGTCAAGAATTTATTTTTACCCGCTCTTGGCCAAGAGTCATACGCAACCATTCTGCTAGTTTATTTATGGTGCCTCGGTGGCTTGATGGGGCTTTGGGAGAAATCAGGCGGAGCCTTACACTTTGCGAAAGTCGTTGGCGGCAGGATCGCGGTTGGCCCGCGCTCATCCCTCTTTTTTGCTTGGCTGCTCGGTTGTGTCTTTCATCAAGGTGGGACGGTCAGCACCGTCCTGGCGGGAACAACAGTCAAACCGGTTGCCGACAAGCATCGCATTTCCCACGAGGAATTGTCTTACGTCGTTGATTCAACCGCATCACCGGTAGCCACCATCCTGCCTTTCAATGCCTGGCCTGGGTTTATCGCGGCCTTAGTCGCCGGAACCATTCCCGAGGTATTCCCTGACGAAATCACGAGCCTCAAATTTTTCTTTTCAAGCATACGGTACAACTTCTACGGAATCTTGGCAGTCAGCTTTACCCTGTTATTCGCATTACAGCTCTTGCCTTGGGTGGGGAAACGCATGTCAGAAGCAAGACAGCGTTCTCGCAGCACCGGAGAGCTGGATCGCGAAGGATCCGCGCCGATGCTCAGCATGCAAACGAGTGGTTTAAATCCGGAAAGTCAGCTCGCAACTGGTTACACACCAAGCCTGTGGGACTTTTTCATCCCGCTCGCCATTTTACTCGGCTTGGCCGTTCTGCCCTACATGCTGTACAGCATTAACTTTATCAACGAAGCGTTCATGGCCTGCGTTTTGTCAGCAATGGGAATCGCAGCGGTTCGTGGAATGCCATTGGGAGACATACTGAATGGATTCGTGAACGGCTGCAAAACGATGACGATCGGAGCGATCATCCTTGGACTGGCTGTCACCATTGGTTTTCTCGCAAAGGAATTACGAACAGCGGACTATTTGGTGACACTTCTGGGTGACCAGTTGCCGGTCGTCGGATTGCCGGCAATTCTGATGTTATTGTGCATGGGCATCGCCTTCTCCTGCGGGACCAGCTGGGGCACTTACGCAGTGGTATTCCCAGTTGCCATGCCGTTAGCGTGGGCCGTGCATCAAGATCCTACTTATCTTTCCATCTGCTTCGGCGCTGTTTTGGGAGGTGCAGTCTTCGGTGATCAATGCTCGCCAATCTCCGACACCACGATTCTGGCGTCGATGTTCACCGGATGTGACCTGTTGGATCATGTTGCGACTCAGTTGCCGCTGGCGTTGGCCGCTGCAACTTTAGCCGCTGTGGCCAGCACCCTTTGCGTTCTTGTGTTCGTGTAAAGCCCGAACCAGATGCAATCCAATCATCTCTTCTATGTCAAGAAGGATGTGAGTGAATTGGATCATCGGTTTTATTAAACGATCCGCTCGCGAATATCCGACCAGTATTATTCCACGCATTTGACTTTGCCTTGGCCGACCTGAAGCTGCACAATTCGCACGGAATAACACAGTCACCACTGGTCAGTCACACAACGTCGCACCAGAACAGCAGCTATGATCAAAACATTAATCCCAACCGGTGAAGCCACCGCGATTCTGCCTGCAGGTGATCGCCATTCACCCGTCAAAGTTTTTGGTAATGAAGCTATCCGCAGCACGTTTGACGAGCTTTGCCTGCAACAGGCAATCAATTCCCGCTGTGCACCGGGTGTGACCGAGGTCGTACTCAACCCCGATGCCCATTGTGGCTACGGTGCTCCAATCGGTTGCGTGTTGGCCTCGCCGACCCACATCTATCCTGGACCGGTCGGATTCGACATTAAGTGCTCAATGAGCTTGCTGCAGACCAACCTTCCCCAGGAAGCGATCGAAGATCGAAAGGTGCGTCGCGAATTGATTAACGCGATTTGCCGACGCATTCCAACCGGTGCTGGCAAGGGCTCCCGCCATGTACCCGACAGCCGAAAGATAAGCGAACAGGTCGGATCGGCCGCGATGGTTCATGGTGCTTCAGCCGACGTTCTCGGTTCATTGAACATTCCGACGGAATGGGCCGATCGCTGCGAAGATGCGTTTCATCGCGGCCACGATGATTCAATCACTGCACTTCAGCTTCGCTTAGATCATCTGCGTGCGAATCGGGGATTCAAGAATTTCCGTACCAAAATCGAACAACTCGGCTCCTACGGAGGCGGAAATCACTTCGGTGAATGCGAGGTAGTGGAACTCGGGTCTGCCCCCGCAGCTAAGAAAACAGCGGAAGTTTTTGGGTTACAAGACCGCAAGGTGGCATTCCTATCTCATTGTGGTTCTCGCGGCGTCGGCCACCAGTTGGCCGACAGCCACTTCAAAAAGCTTGAGCAAAAGTTCACGGCTTGGGGTGTCCCGTTCCCGGGGGGCGACAAGCAATTGGTCTACGCGCCCTTGGGAACTCCAGAAGCTGACTGCTACCTGGACGACATGGCGCTGGGTGCGAACTTTGCAACCATCAACCACTTATTGATTAACGCGCTAGTGCTAGAGGCATTCCAAGAAGTGATACCAGGAACTACCGGCGGGTTGGTCTATTTCATCAGTCACAACATTGCCCGGAAAGAGGTTGTCAACGATCGCATGACTTGGGTCCATCGTAAAGGTGCAACACGTGCGTTCCCCGCGGGCCATCCCGCACTGCGTGACACCCCCTTCGCCGAAACAGGACATCCGATCCTACTGCCTGGAAATCCGCAAGCAGGCTCAAGCGTAATGGTCGCGGCCGAGGGAGCCGAGGAGAGTTGTTACAGCGTCAATCACGGGGCAGGTCGAATGCTTGGACGTAAACGGGCGATTCGCGAATTGGATCAACAACAAGTAGATGGGTCGTTTGAACGAGCCGATATTTTGACGAATTGCCGCCTTTACCCGAAAGACGAAGCGCCGGAAGCCTACAAGAATTTTGATCAGGTCCTCAAGAGTGTCGCGGATGCTGGCTTGGCAACCGAAGTGGCAAGATTGCGGGCACGATTTGTAATTAAAGATGCCAGCGGTGCCGACGACTAAGCCAACCGGATTTGCGTCAGCAACGAGGAGTCACTGACGTCGAAATGACGCCCAGTTGCCCCGTACGCCCAGTTGCCCCGTACTCAGTACTCAGTCGAGTGAGCCAACTCGAATCTGTTTAAGCCATGCGTCGGTTCCGGGATCGTGACCTTGAATCATGATCGTACCGGGATCGGTACGCAAACCCCGTCGCGGGTTTAGATCAGGTTTACGGTCATCGTTCCAGTCACTGACCTGCACTCCAGAGACCCAGGCCGCCATCCTCGAACCAGCAGCGACCAGCAATACGGATGTCCATTGGTCAACTTCCCCCATTACGCCCCGTGCTTGCTGGCGGCGAAAAATCCCGCCGGTTCCATGATCGGCTGGTGTTAAACGATTGCCATCCTGCAATTCATTCGAAAGTTGACATTCGTATCCCATCATTTCATCGCCAGGAATACATCGAAAGAAAATCCCCGAATTCATTTCCGGTGTGGGCAGCTTGTATTCAGCCAAAAGTGCAAAATCGCCAAAAGATTGCTTCGTTTCCAGCTGGGTCCTTCCACCCTGTACGTGCAACCAACCTTCGGTCGTCGTTAAAAAACTGCCAGGCATCTCCGGATAGGTCGTCCACTGGCTCAACCCTTCGTCCAACAAGCTTTTCAAACCAAGTGGCCGCAATTTGACCACTCGAAATTCGACTCGACCACGATTGTGTTGCAACCCGATACGTCCAGCCGGTAACGGCGCCGGATCGTTGTAGTCACAAACCAATTGCCCATCAACGGAGACTTTTAGGTTCCCGCCCTCTAATCGCATTCGCATTGTTCGCCACTGCTGAAAAGACTGTGGTGATTGGGACTCAGCCTTGTGCCGCTTGACGATGCCCGCAGTGGGAAAAGGATTCTCATCCGGTGCAATATTTACCTCGTAACAATCGACGGCTGGGTCAGTGGGCTGAAGCGGTGTCCGCAAGAAAATACCACTATTTGTCTCCGCGTCAGCCTTGAACTCGACGACTAACTCATAGTCCCGCCAGGGGAGGGTCGTGCATAGCAGAGCCTGCTCGCCACCATCCACAACCAGCTTGCCGTCTTCCACTCGAAAATTCGCGTCATTGGTTGCTTCCCAACCAAAGAGAGTTTGCCCATCGAACAAATGCACCCAACCTTCGGCAGCTTCTTTGGCTGGAAGCCGCATGGCAAGCAAAGCGTCGATATCAAGTTCAGTGGCCGGGTCAATCGATTCGATGATTGCCTCGTTCACTGTCTCCGCCACCACACCATCGGCTGGGACAATATTTTCAGACGCCGCTTTCTCGGCACCCTCCTCGCGGTTGCAGCCGAAGACCACCAGCAACCAACACACACACAACCCACCTGCGAACCGATTGTTCATGGGACTATTCATATCCATAACGAGAAAAATATTCGTTCCATGCCTCGCGAATCATCATCTCGGCCTGCTCCGAGAGTTGATGTTGATTCGTTTTGTATTGCCGATGCTCACCGGTTGCCCATTGTTCAATTTTGGCCTTGGCGGAATCAAAGTCGCTTAATCTCAGCGTCTCGTAGATGCATTGGAGTGAAGCAACGGGATCACGAATCAAGTCTTCGTAGCGAATGTCAACAATTCGGGAAGGATCGATTGCTTCACGCTGTTGATGAAATGCCGCGTACATTCTTTGCATACATTGCACGACATACGACTCTAACCGCTCACGCTGAGGTTTTTGCAAGGCTTGGACCTCATCCAATCCACGCCATAAGCGGCAAGTGGAAGGGAACAAGTCTCTGGGATCTCTAGCAATGTGAATGAACTTTGCATCTGGAAACTCTTTCGCCAGGTAAGCGATTCGTCCGGTGTGAGTCGGGCTTTTGATAATCAGCGGGCGACCAGTCGCGGTACTAACTGTAATAAGAAACCGCTTCAAAGCCTGAAGCCATTTCGCAATGCCCTCCTTGGACAGCCCCTCGAAATCCAAGTAGTCCATATCAACCGGAGGATTATTAGGGAATGCGATTCGGCGATAGGGAGAAGGCTGCCCCATCGTCAACAGCGCGAACTCGTCTTCCTGTGGCCGATCCCAGCCAGCATCCATATTGTCCATGGGACGCTTTCCGGGCAGCAACCAAGACGCAAAACGACGAAAGAACCACTCGGTTACCAGGAAATGTTCCGGCGCAAAGCACTGAAAGGTTGACGGGCTACTGTATCGCTCGTCTTTGACCATTAATTCATGCAGTAATGTCGTTCCACTGCGCCAGTGGCCGACAATGAAGACCGGAGGGCCATGCAGCTCACCGGCGGCGATTTTCCTTCCGAAAAGTGCTGTTTGAAGAAGCGATAGAAACGCATTGGTGGGAGTGGCAATCGAAACACTGATCACCATCGGTAGACGGCTGACACTGAAGCGAAATCGTCCCTCCCGCAAAAGACGCCACCACGTCTTCGGCCGCATCCCATGCCAAAATCTCGGAGAGTAAAGAGGATAATTATGAAATCCGCCCGTTTTCGCCGCCCTTGAGGTCTTCGCGGCCAAAGAAGAAACATCGCGGCCGCCGGAATCACAGTTTTTTCCGGTGCTTGCCAAGCTATCCGTCGATCCCGCCTCGACAGCGGACCGGCGGTCCGTCTCGGAATCTCCTGTATTCGTCTGCGATTTGGTCAAGAAATTGTCATCGAGCGAGGGGATCATACGGAACCAAAGGCTGCCCAACACTGTAGTTGACTATCAGACGAGCGTGCAGCGGGATATCCTGCTGAAAGATCGCTAGGCGGACAAGTAAAGTTTGCTCGACCTCTCAAGATCTGACCATTGGATCGTCCCCAAATACCCGGGACCGTCCGTAAATAACCGGGATCGTCCCCGAATACGTTGGATTTCCGCAAACACGCGGACAAACCGACGCCGAAAATCGTCCACCAATTTTCCCCAACCAGCCTTTTCGCACAGAAAACGGCGATTCCAGATGCCCATCACCGATTCTGCTGCCGAAGATTCCTCGGCCAAGGAACTGTCCATTGCCGACCTTCAACGGCACATTCGTCACATGTATTTCGAGAAGGATGCTGCCAGAGGGGTGGACGGCACCTTCATGTGGCTAATGGAAGAAGTCGGGGAACTTGCCTCGGCCCTTCGAGGGGACGATCAACAAAACTTGGCAGAGGAATTTGCGGACGTCATCGCGTGGTTGGCAACCATCGCTAATGTGGCAGAGGTCGATCTCAATGCTGCGTTGCAAGCCAAATATGGTCGTGGGTGTCCCGGCTGTGGTCGATTGGTTTGCAATTGCCCCAATTCAGAAAAACCATAGGCGATTGCAATGAACTGTGACCGCACCGCCATGAACAAGCTATTAATTTTCGGCTTCGATTCACTGATCGCTATCTTCCTGTGCTTATCCCTTCTTGGGGTTCCTGGAATGAACGAGGCAATAGGTGTGGAATTACAAGCCGGGATTGAGGGGCATTATCGAGTCGGCCACTGGACTGCCGTGCAATCGCCCGGAACACCGTTCGACTCGATCGAAACGCGCGATGGTGATGGCGTTGAAGTTCGTTACGGAAAATCGGATCCGCTGGGCCAATGGGGTTATGTCATTCCTGGCAGTGAAGCAGCCCCCCTGATTTTGCGTCTTGGTGAAGATGTTGTTGCCTCAACGCGATTTCCAACGATCGGCTCACCCTCACGAGGCCCAGCGATGATCCCGCTCGAAACGCCGTGGATTGTTGCAATTGGCGATCCGTTGGGCGTTGAGCAAATCGGCTACAACGAGAGCCTCGGCCGTGATGCGGTTCTCGCAGTTTCGATGCCAAAGGACCCACAAGAGTTACCTGATTCTGTGCTCGGATACGATGGTGTCGATCTGATGATGATCGGTGGTTCCGGCATCGACCTTTTGCGAGAGTTAAAGCCCGACCAACAGCAAGCGATCAGCACTTGGATATTAGAAGGTGGACGACTCTTTCTCACTCTCGGTGAGTCAGCACCTGAGCTACTGAGTGTTGCTCCCTGGCTGAAGGATCTGTTGCCATTGCAGGAACTGGTCACTGCGAATATCGACCCCTCGGCTTTTGAGACGTTTATGTCGTCTCAGTCGCGTTTGGAACCATTCCGTGGCCTTCAATTACCGAGCAACAAAGGACGCGTGTTGCTAACGGGACGAACGACGCGACGCGCCAGTCTTCCGGTCGCTGTTGAGTACAACGTCGGCTTTGGTCGAATTACAACTGTGGCCGCTGATTTAGAAACAGACATGTTTGCCGAGTGGCCCAATCGCTTGGAGATGATCGTCCGTTTCACAGGTTCCACACTGAAACCAGAGCAAGAAACCGTCAGCCGAAAGGTGAGGTCAACAGCCTTCGATGATCTGGCGGGGCAACTTCGATCCACTCTCGATCAGTTTCAGATCCAACGCAATCTAGGTTTCTCGTTTGTCTCATTAATACTGATGGCCTTGATTGCCATCATCGGACCACTCGATTACCTGTTGGTCAATCGTGTTTTGGGGTGGCCCCTGGTTGGCTGGATTAGCTTTCCGATTGTCACAATCGGGTTATCGATCATCCTGGTTCTCCAAGCTCGTCCGATCGAATCCGCCCCCACCGCGATGGCGACCACGTCAACCGCTGCGACCACGTCAAACGAGGCTGTGCGATGCAATCGAATCGAGATTTTCGACATCGATTCGATCCAAGGAATCGGCCGGGGCTTTACGGCAAGTTACCTCTACTCACAGGAAGCGTCTCGTTTTGATGTTCAAGTCGATCCGACACCGACGCTGATGTCGCTCACTGATAACGTAAAGGATATCCTGAGCGTACCTTTCGGATATCCTGGAGCATCGTTTGGCGGCATTCAGATCGCCGTGGAGGACAGTCGGCTTCCCGTCTATTCATTGGTTCTAAACGAAGACAGTCCATCCAATTCTTCACTGAGGTCAATGCTACAGGACATGCCACTCGCCTCTCGAAGCAGCAAAGGCCTGAGTACTCGCTGTCGCTTCCGCCCGCAACTGATCGAAACCTCATTGGAGCACCGCCCGGGTAGCGAACTATTGCAGGGAGAACTGGTCAATCCGCTGCCGTTCGATTTATTGGACGGGATGCTAATTTATCGCAACTGGGCTTACTTGCTGCCGACGCGATTCCCAGCGGGTGGCCGAATTGACTCGGTCGATTCACTGAGGCAAAAAAACTTTCGCTGGCAGTTGACTCGGCAGCGAGCTTTGGAGAGTGCCTCAGAATCTGAAGCTTGGGATCCAACGAACACTACATCAACTAGTCGCGTCGCGGAGATGCTAATGTTTCACGATGCGGTCGGCGGTGATCGTTACACTTCGTTGAGTCACGGCCCACTTGGTTTTTTGGACTTCAACCATGTGCTGGCCAGTGATCGGTGCATACTGCTAGGTCGGGTCAAGAAACCGCTTACTAAATTCCAGGTTCAGGATACGAAAGAAGCAGCAGTCCATGCGCCCCCAGGCGAGCGTCTGAGTTTGATGCGTGTGGTCCTTCCGGTCATCGATGCCGAAGCGAATTAACGCATTTGCCCCTCGTTTTATTTTTGCCTTCACCCCAAATACGCAGCCAGAATCGTGATTAAGACTGTCGATCTCACTAAGAAGTACGGCGATGCGTTTGCCATCAAGGGAATTGATCTCTATTTGCAACCGGGGGATCTATTCGGATTCATTGGCCCTAATGGGGCGGGTAAAACGACCACGATGCGAATCATCGCGACCTTATTGGAACCGACTTGGGGTGAAGCTTACGTTTGCGATCACAGCGTACACACTGCCCCCAAAGAGATCCGGCGACTCGTCGGCTACATGCCCGACTTCTTTGGTGTTTACGACGACATGACTGTCGTCGAGTACCTGGAGTTCTTTGCTGCCTCTTATCGAATCAATGGAAACAAGCGGCAACAACGCGTTAACGAGATGTTGGATGTAGTCGATCTCGATTTTAAACGGGACGCATTTGCCAACACGCTTTCCCGCGGCCAGACACAACGCCTGGGCTTAGCGAGAACATTGCTGCACGATCCACAAGTCCTGTTGCTTGACGAACCGCTGTCCGGTCTCGACCCCCGCGCACGAATCGAGATGCGCAACCTGCTCAGGAAACTCGGCGAGATGGGTAAAACGATCATCGTTAGCAGCCACATCCTTCCTGAGTTAGCGGATGTCTGCAACAAGGTCGGCATTATTGATAAGGGCGAACTCAAGCAGAACGCGACCAAGGCTGAAGTCATCCGGATGGTTCGACAGCACACCGTTCTGCTAATTCAACCAGCAGCCCGCGATCGCATGGACGAACTGATGAAGCTACTCAGCAGTCACGACAAAGTGCAAGGCTGCGAACTAGGTGACGACGCCGTTCGTGTGGTGCTGAAACCTGAGGTCGAACAATTCAGTGACCTTCCCAGATGGCTAATCGAACAAGGGATCGATTTACGCAGCTTCAGCGAAGAGGAACTCGACTTGGAATCTGCCTTCATGGCCTTAACCAAGGGCACAAGCGATCGAATGTAGACAGCGACGGATTGTTGGCTCAACGAATTTGGCTGGTGCTGCCTAACAAACGACCGTGTGCGATCCGACAAGTTGAGTCTTGGCAGCATTGGGGCAAACTGTCAGGCATTCTTGGCAAGTTTAACGACCAAGTGCTCCAACAAAAATCGATCTCTTGGATCTTGACTGTGCGAGCCTTTTAGTTTCAGGTCTGCATCAAGTAACCAAGGCAGTAATTTCTTGGCTCGCCCTCTTCCCAACGCTCTCAACTGACTCTCAGCGCGTCTTAGATTTCCTTTAACCTCAGCAGCGGACAACGCCGAAGCGAGATTCTGAGCACGACCATCTCTTTGCTCGCGATGTACTACGATGGCAGTCGTCAATCCCAATTTCCGCAACGCCCACGCCATCTGCGGAAACAGTGCGATCGGGCGTTGACCACCGCTCATCAACTTATCTAAGTGACGCAATGCCTCGGCGGCGTTGCCTTCGGCGATTGCATCCGTGATTTCCCAAACTGTTTTACCTTTCCAACCAGCCGCCACCTCGCGCACCAATGCTTCGTCAATCTTCTTTTCACCCTGATCTAAATAGAGTGAAAGCTTTGCGACCTCCGTATCCAACATTCCGATCTCTTCACCAAGCATTTCAACCAAGGCATCAGCTGCCGCCCCGGGTAGGGTTACTTGATGTCGCTTGGCGACATAACCGCTCAGAAATTTGCGACGAGAGGCGGCGGTGACTCCGGCTTTGCTATCGACCGCACTACCACAGCCAATCAACAAATGCTCCTTGAGCAAGGCCTTATAGACACGCGTGGAAGTGGTTAGTGCATCGAGTTCCAGGACAAAACGGCACGCTTTACCAGGTCTTGCAATGTATTTCTCGATTTCCGATCGATGTTCTTTTAAGAACACGTCCGCCGAGCGGATGACAATCGTCCGCTTGCCACCCATGTCAAAAAGAGAGGCGGTCGCCAGATCATCTCGCACATCAGACCAAGTCGTCGTCTCGCCATCTAAAGCAGTGACATCTCCGTCACCAATCAGCGTTTGGAGACACCAGGTGCGAAGGGTTGCATCACCCCCGAATAGAGCGATCACATCAGGCAGGTCAGAATGTGTCCCTGCGAGCCATTCAAAAGCGTGCGAGTAGGTCATGATCTCCACGATACCACAGAGTCGCGACAAACGTAGCCGACGATTCGTTCAAATCAGCTGCTGAAACCTCGCAATCACACCAGATCAGCCGTTTCGGATCGCAACCGAACACCGAGGGCAAACGTGATTTGCACAAACAGCTTTAGCCACTAGTTGCCCTGAAAGCCCAGCATCTGGATCGCGAAATTACCGAACGCCAATCTGCAGAACCAGACTGAAAAAGGAATCACTACTGAAACAGTGACCAGGCTCGCTTGGCCGTCTGCCCTTCAACAGGAGCTTGCGCGTCGCCAGAAAGTGACTG